>JAJAYD010000026.1 GCA_026786345.1 Chitinophagaceae bacterium | reverse complement strand
AAGGCACGAAGGAACAAGTAAAAAGTAAAACGCAGAAAGATTAAGCAAAACGGCATTAACTATCCCTTATCGTTCTTCTTCAACATTTAGCATTTAAATTTCAACACAAACCGGCATCTACCAATTATTTTTTGAACCACATCGGCACAACGGCACGGAGGGTCAAGAGAAATCAACACTTTGTAATTTTTTCTTCTATCTACTTATTACTTACTCACTACTCACTACTCACTACTTACGACTTGCGACTTACTACTTACTACTTACTACTTACTCACTACTCACTACTCACTACTTACGACTTAAGACTTACGACTTACTACTTACTACTCAATCCTATCGCCTATATTCAACCGATGCCTCAGGTTCGCTTAAAACGGTGGCCCAATAACGGCTCCAGTTTACTTTCTTGTTTACAAACTGGTTTCTTACTTTTTTATACGCTATGCTTTCTGAATTGCTTGCTACAGTTTCCATCCACGAATTGAAAGGAAAGGTAAAACCCATCTTTTTTCGTTGCCAGATTTCCGCAGGCAGTATGTCTTCAAATGCCTTGATCAACAAGTGTTTCAATATATTTTTATCAAACATAATGGAGGCATCTATCGAATAAACAGCTTCCATCAATTCTTTATCCAAAAATGGAACGCGTACCTCTAAACTGTGCCACATGCTCATATAATCAGTGTCTTTCAGCAGCTGATTTTGCATGTATAAATTGGTTTCAATCCAACTAACCCTGTGCCTGCCATTGGTTGATTGCTGTAGTTCCTCTAAAACAACTTTTTCCAACATATCGTGGATATCGCTTTTTGTAACCTGTAGCATGGAAGCCACCTGGTTGAAACTAAAAAAACCCCTGTTGAATAAAAACTGTCCTACCAGGTCTTTACGTTGCAAAAAAGAAACTTTTTTAAGTTTTTCGCCTGGCAAATAGGAAGCCATTTTATTGAAAAAAGGAGGCTGCTTCTGCAACAGATCGCTTATACCGGTACGATTAAAAGAATTGTAACCTCCAAACAATTCATCGGCACCCAATCCACTTAAAACGGCGGTAAGTCCATACGCTTTTGCATACTTACAAATAAAGTAAGAATTTATGCCATCGGTGCTGGGCTGATCCATTGCTGCTAAAATATCGGGCAATGCATCTCCAAATTGTTGCCGGGTAACTAAGAAAGAATGATGATCTACACCTGTTTTATCCACTATTATTTGCTGAAAAGATTGTTCGCTAAAACCCTGCTCTTCAAATACAATGGATAATGTTTTTAAATGATCTGGTATGGTACGGTGGGCTAACAATGTAATCAAACTGGAGTCGATACCTCCGCTTAAAAAAACACCAATAGGCGCATCGGATATCAGGTGCCTTGCCACTGCTTGTTCCAGCTTGGTTCTTATAAGAGAAACGGCTTCATGCAGATCAGTGATTTTATTAGTGAAGGAAAACCTGTTGAATTTTATAAAATTTACCTGTAGGGTGTTTAGGTTAATTGAAGCAATAGTTCCCTTTTCAAGGGGCGTTACATCTTTTAAAGTAGTAATTGGTTCTGGCAAATGACCGAACGTTAAAAAGGCCATTTTCCAATCCGGGTTTTCGGGCCAATCAGGTTTATATGCTTTAAATGCCCTTATTTCGGATGCAAAAACAAGCGTATCCTGCGTAAGATGATAGTACAACGGTTTGATGCCTGCGTGATCCCTTACCAACAATAATTCGCTTGTATTTTTATCCAATAACGCTATTGCGAACATGCCATTAAACATCTTAAAACATTCCTTTCCGTACTGCATGTAAGCCTTCAATATTACTTCGGTATCGGATTTGGTTTTAAATTGATGGCCTTTTGCCTGTAAGCCTGTTTTTATCTCCTGAAAATTATATATTTCTCCGTTAAAAATTATTTGAAGCTGGTCGTTATTATCTGCCATTGGCTGGTGACCGGCGGGGGATAGATCTATTAATGCAAGGCGACGATGTGCCAATACCAAAGGGAACTCTTTATCAACGTAAATTCCTTTATCATCAGGTCCACCGCGCTGCATACTATCCCGCATAATAATTACATCATCTAATAGTCGCGTGGAAGTACGGCTATATATACCTGCAATTCGGCACATATAAAATTTTGTTGGTTAAAAAAAGTGCGGGTTTTTGTTTTTATAGAAAAATGGTTCGGTGAAACTATCTATTAAAAAGTCTTATCGGTTCTTTTAATAATATTTTAAGTAATATTTTTTTAAATACAATGCACTGTATAGATCCAAATGACACGCTACTTTTTCCGACTAAATCAGCACAGCTTGATTATTTTCGCAGAAATATTACTGTTGAAATCTTTGTTGCAAAACCCGGGAATTTCTTTTCTTATAAAATTTATATTGCTTTTTACCTTTTTTTATGTTGGAACGCAGGTAGTTATTGGGTTGTGTGCAGACGTAGGATGGTACAGTCCTTTTATAGCAAAGCATGCAAATTACATAGCCTGGTTGCGGGGAGCCATATTAAAGGGGGGGCATGTTGCTGCATCAATAATAGGGTTGAATACCGTTATCCGTCCACCTTTTTTATTGCAAATAGTTGGCGGGCCCGCTGTTAGAATGGTTTACTCATGCATAGGGGTAGGGGTAATGAGTTTATGGATAGCTTTTGTTTTGGCGAATAAGGCGAGTGTTATTAAAAAAATTTTATGGACGTTTGGGGGCTTGCTAACCATTTGGTTCATTAACTCGTGGCGCATCGCATTGCTGCTATACACCGTGCACAAGAACGGAAACATTAATAAGTTTGCGGAGCATCATACTTTCTTTAATATTATTTCATACATAATCATACTTGCATTAATGTATTTTTTTACCAAAAAAGATCCATCAAAATCAAACGCACCTACAAAAAACTCATTGGCCAGGCAACCGGCATAACATTGCTTCAATACAAAAAACGGTCTGTTTTATATACCTGCCAGTGATCCATTTACTAACCAATCATTAGGATGATGAAGTTTATATTTGCCCATTTATGGCCAAAAAGAAAAAGAAAAAGTTGGATTGGGTATGGTGGGTCACAATTCCTATAATCACTATTACGCTGGTTTGTGTGGGGTATGTTTGGTATACGTCTTTTAAAGTAAAAGAATCCTCTTTTGTCCGCTACCCTGCCTTTGGTATAGATATGCCCGTAAACTTTGAAATTCATGGAATTGATGTAAGCAAACACCAGGGATACATACACTGGCCATCGGTTAAAAACATGTATGTAGATAATATTAAGCTGGGCTTTGTTTTTATAAAAGCAACTGAAGGACTGGGCAACATAGACAAGCAGTTTAAATTTAATTGGAATAATGCCGGCAAGGCGCAATTACCAAGGGGTGCGTATCACTTTTTTTTGGCTACTAAAAGCGGTAAGGCACAGGCAAAAAATTTTATCAGCACGGTTACATTAAAGCCGGGCGACTTACCTCCGGTACTCGATATTGAACAACTGTACAGGGTACGACCCGATAAAATGCGCAAAGAGGTGAAGGATTGGTTGCAAGCGGTTGAGGAGCATTATGGAGTAAAACCCATCATTTACACCTACGTAACTTTTTACACCAATTATCTTAAAAACGATTTTGATGAATACCCGTTGTGGGTGGCACATTATTTAGAAAAGGAAAAGCCACGCATTAACCGCCCATGGATTATTTGGCAGCACAACGAAGCCGGAAGGGTTAATGGCATAAAAACCAGGGTAGATTTTAATGTGTTCAATGGCGACAGTGTAGCCTTTAAAGAATTGCTGATGAAATAGGGCAACCAATTGGCAGCACTCTTGTTTACCTATTATCAGGATAACTTTGACCTTAATATTTTAAAAACTTTTTAATGGAACCCGAGGCACTGGAATTTTTAAAACGTGTGGCCAAATCAATTTTACTTGCCCTTGTTTGGCTGGCCTTTAATGCTGTTGCCGCTATTTGGGGCGATAATGCTTTTGTAGGCGACCATCTTAAACTATCGAATATTATTTTTTATACCTGGTTTGTAATAAGCATATTCTTGCTGGTGTATCTGCTTAAAAAAATGTGGCAGCAGCAGGAGGAGTTTTAGGTTTTGAACCACGACGGCACGACGGCACGGAGTTTCACGGAGGGATTTGAGCCGCAAAGACACAAAGGCACAAAGAGGCACGAAGGGTTCTTTACACATCATTATTCATTTTTCCATGGTCCTTTTTTCCTGTCAACCAACAACTTTTGCTGAATTGCCACGAATGCACGAATATTTTCTTCCTACAACTTGTTTTTGAACCACAATGGCACAACGACACAGAGGTTCACAGAGAAATCAATAACCTATAGGTTTTTGTTCTTCTATCTACTTACTACTATCTACTAAATACTAATTAACATCTGTCAACCAACAACTCTTTTTGAACCACAGAGGCACAACGACACAGAGGTTCACGGAGAAATCAATAACCTGTAGATTTTTGTTCTTCTATCTACTTACTACTATCTACTAAATACTAATTAACATCTGTCATCTGCCAACTAACATCTTTTCCAGGAGATTTGACATGGGTCAGGATGACGGCATGGAGTTTATTCATTCACAACTCACCACTCACAACTCACCATTAACATTCATTATTCGTTATTCATTTGTTCCCGCAACATTCTTTCCTACCTTCCCGCCCACATGAACCCGGATCCATCAAATACCATTTTTCAAGAAGCGGTTGCGTTTGTAAACCAAACCACTAAGCATTTGTTCTTAACGGGTAAGGCCGGTACCGGTAAGACAACCTTTTTAAAATATATAAAGCAGCATACTTTTAAACGCCTGGCTGTAGTGGCACCCACAGGTGTAGCTGCAATAAATGCCGGCGGTGTTACTATCCACTCTTTTTTTCAATTGCCGTTCGGGCCTTTTATACCGTCGTATCAAAATTATTGGAACAGTTATGAGGGCGAATTAAACAACCCTTCTACCTTAATAAAAAATCTGCGCCTGCCTGGTGCTAAACGCGATGTTCTGAGAGAATTGGATCTGCTGATTATTGATGAAGTATCGATGGTACGTGCCGATATGCTGGATGCAATTGATACCGTGTTACGACATGTCAGAAGGCAACCGCTTATACCATTCGGAGGTGTGCAAATGGTTTATATTGGCGACCTTTTTCAGTTGCCACCAGTTATTAAAAACGAAGAGTGGAACCTGATTAAAAACTTTTACCAGAGCCCTTTCTTCTTTCATGCCGACGTTATCAAACATGCGTTTCCTTTATACATCGAACTGAAAAAGATCTACCGGCAAAAAGACGATTCATTTATCCATATCCTCAACAACATTCGAAACAATTGTTGTACAGCCGACGATCTTGACTACCTGCACCAATATTACAAACCTAACTTTCAACCCCAAAAAGAAGACAACTACATTACCCTCACCTCTCATAATGGCAAGGCGGATGTGATTAATGAAACCGAATTGAAACGCCTGACATCGAAGCCATTTATCTACGAAGCAACCATTACGGGAGACTTTAACGAAAGAGCTTATCCCGCCGAAAAAACATTGCATTTAAAAGCAGGCGCCCAGGTAATGTTTATTAAAAATGATAAAGGCGAGGTACGCAGGTTTTATAATGGAAAGATCGCCACCATTACCAAACTTGATAAGGAAAAGGTACTGGTGAGCTTTGCCGACGAACCGGGTGAGCTGGAACTGGAAAAAGAAACCTGGAAAAACATTCGATATAAATACCAACAGGAAAAGGATCATGTTGATGAGGAAGAGTTGGGCACGTTTACGCAGTATCCCATCAGGCTTGCCTGGGCAATTACCATCCATAAAAGCCAGGGCTTAACTTTTGAAAAAGCCATTATTGATGCCGGGGCATCCTTCGCTCCGGGGCAGGTATATGTATCGTTAAGCAGGCTGACAAGCCTGGAAGGTTTGATATTGTACAGTCGGATTTTGCCACATACCATCAGCACCGACCAGCGTGTAATTGAATTTGTACAAAACGAAATGGGCGAGGAACAACTACAGCAAACCCTGCAGGAAGAGCAGCAAACTTTTGTAAGGCATTCAATCATAAACAGTTTTGCCTGGGAGAAGTTGGTTGATATTGTGTCTCATCATTTTGATGGTAACGAACACCGAAAAATACCTGAACAAAATAAGGCTATCGGGTGGTGTCAGCAACTAATGGATCAGGTAAAAGCTCAAAATGAAGTAGCCATTAAATTTAAAAAAAACCTGGAACAACTTTTTACACAATGCGAAACCGATGGTTACAACGTGGTATTGAACAGAACAAAGGCTGCTGCGCAATATTTTTTAAAGGAGATAGACGATCACTTACTTGCACCCACCCATGCCCACCTTAAAAGGGTGAACGTTATGGAAAAAGTGAAAAAGTATAAGAAGGAATTACAGGCCCTTGTGTTATTATTTGAACGAAAGAAACAACAGGTACAACACGCCCTTCAATTGGCTGAAGCCATGCATGCTT
>JAJAYD010000025.1 GCA_026786345.1 Chitinophagaceae bacterium | reverse complement strand
GGATCATGTTAGCACGAATGTCGTTTGATGCTTCGGGCTGACGGGCAATAGATTCTACTGCGCCTCTACCAATTTGGCCAATACCAATACCAGCGCCAATGGCAGCCAAACCAGCACCAATTGCTCCACCAAGGTGAGCAATTGAGTTAGGTCCGATCTCCAACATAATGTTCATTAATGACATGTTGTTTGTTTTTGTTTATGAAAGAAAAAATTATAAAGCAAATTCTTTTTCTGAATGACCATGGGTAGGATGCGGATCGTGGGGCGCATCACCATGATCAACATGACCGGTCTCAAACGCCTGTCCAATAAATACAGCGGTCAGGTTGGTAAAAATAAAAGCCTGGATGAATGCCACCAGTAATTCAATAAAATAAATGAACACGGTAAAAGCGATAGATACCGGCGTAAAACCAATACCTGCAACTTTGCTCATGGCACCAAAAATAAATATCAGCGAAATGAAACAAATGATCACAATATGCCCGGCCACCATATTGGCAAAAAGACGTATCATTAAGGCAAGTGGTTTTATAAATACACCCGCAAACTCAACCGGTATTAAAATGATTTTTACAAATATCGGAACGCCCGGAGGCCAGAAAATATGACCCCAAAAATGTTTGTTGGTACTAAACAAGATTACGAGCATGGAGATAAGTGCCAGCACCAGAGTAAAAGATATATTGCCAGTTACATTAGCTGATCCCGGAATTAAACCCACCAGGTTGTTGATTAAAATGAAGAAGAAAACAGACAACAAATAAGGCATGTATTTCTCGTACTTGCTGCCCAGGTTCGGCTTGCCTACTTCGTCTCTTACAAAAGTTATAACCGGCTCCACGGCATTTTGAAAACCTGATGGAGCTACTTTATGACCGTTCTTCTTATATTTTTTAGCAACATTGGTCATTATTACAATCAACAAAATGACTGCAATAAACATTTGTATCACGTTGCGGGTTAAAGAAAAATCATATGCCTGTACGGTTTCATCAATTGCACCATCAGCTGTTACCGGAACAATATTTTTTCCTTCAAATTTGTAACCGTTATATAAAACATGTCCGTGCTCCAGTTTGCGTGAACTAAAAACATCAAAACCACGCTGGGGCGAATACATGATTACGGGTAATGGAAGTGAAACCGGGTGACCACCCACTTCGGCCACATGAAACTCATGGTTATCAAGAATGTGCTCCATGATAACCTTTGCAGCATCAATTTTTTCTTCACCATTTTCACCAACAGCTTCGGTAGTTTTAGCATGATTTTCGGCTTCATGTTGAGAAAATACATTTGTTGAAAATAACACTAACGAAAGGCTGAAAACCGCTACCAATAAAGATTTTACGCTGTTGAACACCATACCTGTTTTCAATTTTGGCGCAAAGATAAGGGTTGGCAACAAAAAAAAGGAATTTGAAGAAGAGAAAATCTACCAATTGGCCTGCCGGTTAACTGCAGTAAAAGATAACCGTTAGCTGCGAGTTAAGACCCCAATTTACTTGTGTTTATAGCTGACTTAGAGCGGATAACACCACTTCTAAAAATTGCTTCACCGGTATAATTATAGTAACTTTACCTATGGAAAAAGCGAAGGTAAAACCCGAGATAAACTCCACATTATTGTGGGAATATGACTTGGAAACTTTTAATTGGGACAAGTCATACAAAATAGTAATTGAAAGGGTGATACAATTGGGAAATGTACAGGAGTGGAAAGAAATCCGTTCGTTTTATGGTCCCGAAAAAATAATCGAAACTGCCAGGTGGTCGAAGCAACTTGATAAAAGAGATAAGAATTTCGCCGAACGATTTTTAAAATCCGATTATTTAGATGTTGCATAAAGACCCCTTCAATGTTGCACCTGAGACTTTCCTTTTAATTCAACAGTTGCAGGCGTTGCCAATATTGGAAAATTTTTACCTTGTAGGTGGTACCGCGTTGGCCTTGCAAATCGGCCATCGGAATTCCATTGATATTGACCTTTTTGCTGGTCATGAGTTTGAGACTGAACATTTGATCTCTGTTATTAGAGAAGGTTTTGTGATGGAAGAGCGATTTGTAAGAAAAAATACCATTATAGGAGTCATCAATAATATTAAAGTCGACTTCATCCATCACCCCTACCACCTGGTTAAACCACCTATTACCGAAGAAGGCATCACCTATTTGCCGATGGAGGACATAGCTGCTATGAAACTGCATGCGATTGTAAACAGTGGCCAGCGGCTAAAGGATTTTGTTGATGTGTATTACCTGCTGGAACATTTCTCAATAAAGGATATGCTACAGTTTTACGAAACAAAATATGTACGAACCAATCCCCTGATTGCTATTAAGGCCCTAACTTTTTTTGGAGATATAGACCCCGACGTGGACCCACCAAAAATGCGGAAGGCGTTACCGCTTGAAAAGATAAAAATCCGCATAAACAAAGCGGTTGACAATGCCACAAAAATCTTTCGATGAAAGATATTGAGCCGTTTTATGCCATCACCGGCTTTTGTTTTTCGAACTGCATGTTGTGAAGCCTGGCATAGTGGCCGCCTTTTTTCAGTAACTCATCGTGCGATCCCATTTCCTTTATCTCTCCTTTATCTAAAACAATAATTTTATTGGCCTTTCTTATAGTGGATAGCCGGTGTGCAATTACAATGGAGGTTCTGTCGGCAATAAGGGTATCAATGGCATGCTGAATGAGTGCTTCACTTTCAGTATCGATGGAGGACGTGGCTTCGTCTAAAATTAAAATGGATGGCTTGTATAGCAAAGCCCTGATAAAGCTGAGCAACTGACGTTGGCCGAGGCTTAACGTATTGCCCCGTTCCATTACATTATAGTCGTAATTACCGGGCAGTTGCATAATAAAATCATGAACGCCAATCAGCCTGGCTGCCTGCACCACCTCTTCTTTGGTAATGTCCGTATTCCTTAATGTAATGTTATCCATCACTGTACCTGAAAAAAGGAATACGTCCTGTAACACCACACCAATGCGGCTTCGCAACACATCCAATTTATAATCGTTGATATTTACATCGTCAATAATAATAGCACCTTCCTGTATTTGGTACAGCCTGTTTAATAAACTAACGATGGAAGTTTTACCGCTGCCGGTATGGCCCACGAGGGCAACGGTCTCGCCAGGGTTAACGGTAAACGAAATATTTTTAAGCACGTAATTATCATCTGTGTAGGCAAAGGACACCTCTTTGAATTCAACTTTACCGTTTATGCCAGCAGGCTCAAATGTTCCGGTATCCTGCATAATATCGTTGTTGTCTAATACTTTAAATACTCTTTCGCTGCTTACCATACCCATTTGTATCACATTAAATTTATCGGCAATTACTCTTAATGGCCTGAAAATCTGGTTGAGGTACAATATAAAAGCTACCAGCAGCCCTGCATCCAATTGATTGCCGGCAATATACCAAACCAACAATCCCATACTAATTGCAAGCACTACTTCCACCACCGGAAAAAAAACAGAATAGGCAAAAATTGCCTTAATGTTTGCGTCCCGATGATCTTTATTAATTTTTCGAAACTTGTTGAATTCTCTCTCTTCTGCAGCAAATGCCTGAACTATCTGCATGCCTGTAATATGCTCTTGTATAAAGGCATTTAAACTGGCAACAGCATTTCTTACATTAATAAACGATTTGTTTACGCTCTCTTTAAAGTAATAGGTTGAAACAATAATAATTGGGAAAGGGATAATGCTGATGAGGGTCAGCTTCCAATCAATCCAAAACATGGTACCCAGCGTTAGAATAATGGAAAGCAAATCTGCTACTATAGGGATGAGGCCGTCAGCAAAAATATCGTTGATGCTCTCTATATCGTTTACAGTTCGTGTGGTGAGTGTGCCAATGGGTGTTTTATCAAACTGGCTCAGGTTTAAATTCATTACCTTTTTATACACGGTAACTCTCAGGTCTTTCACCACACTTTGTCCAACAAGTGCCGTAACAAACGAAAATATAAAGCGCAGGGTGGTTTCAATAAAAAGAAACACTACCTGGAAGATGGTGACTGAAATCATAAAACGGGTTACATCGGTCACATCATTATTGAACATTACCAGTTTTAACCAGCCGGGAAGATGTACCGTTTTTCCTGTTGCAGCATCTATGGTAAGCTGAATTAAATATGGGCGAATAGGTGCAAAAATTGCCAGAACTATTGCAAGAAAAAGACTGAGATAAAATTGCTTTTTGTATGGTTTCACAAACTGGAAAACCCTTTTCAACAGCGACACATCAAAGGTTTTCTTCTTAACTGCTTTAGACATAAGATTGCAAAAATATTGAAAAAGCGGAACGCTGAAGGCATAACGCTAAACGCATAACACATAAGAGTGCGGGCTATCGACTTTTGGCTCTTGGCTTTTGGCTTTTGGCTATTGACTATTGCCTATTGTCTATTGACTATTGCCTATTGTCTATTGCCTGTTGCCTAACCGCTCGAAATCAGGTTGCAAAATGTATACTTTTACAAAAACTAATTTATGGGCTTAGTATATGCCGACATAACGCTGATTAGCGGCGAAGATTTAATATTAGCAAAACGCAACATCATTGGCAAGGAAGAAGTAAAGCAAATTACTGTGAGTATGCTGGTTGATACAGGTAGTGTTTATATGTGTATTAATGAAACGATTAAAGAACAATTACAGTTACCCGTTATCGAAAAACGGAAAGGTCAAATGGCCAATCGGGAAGTAGTAGAATATGATTTAGTAGGACCCATAGAAGTGAAATTTAAAAACAGGCGTTGCAATGTAGACGCAATGGTGCTGCCAGGTGACAATGAGCCTTTGTTAGGCGCTATACCCCTTGAGGATATGGATGTTTTGATACACCCTTACCGGCGGGAATTAATCGTAAACCCAGAGCATCCATATTTCGCACAAATGAAGTTGAAATAATATCGTTAGGTAAACTATATTTTCAATAGCATAGTGCTTTTATCTTTTTTGCGAGCCGACATCATTAATTCTTTTAATCTCCAGTTGTGGCTCCCCCGTCACACTTGCGGGGTCACCCCTATGAACCGCATAGTTTTAAACCCACAAGGGTACGCTGCTATATATTTTCTATGCTGGTAAGGCCAGCAATCAGCGGATGGATGGTGTGTTGAATGAGTGTTTCGCTTGTGCACCGATGCTGAAAGCACCTCACCGGGTATGTGAATGGAGAGGTAAGGGCTGATTACTTTCCCTTGCCCATAAAAATAATTCTGAGGGTGTGGATCATTATTTTAAAATCGAGCAGGAGCGAAATGTTTTCGATGTATACCAGGTCGTACTCCATTCGTTCAATCATTTCTTCAACCGACGATGCATACCCAAACTGAACCATGCCCCACGAGGTTAAACCGGGCTTCACTTTCAAAAGGTATTTGTAGTAGGGATTTGCTTCTATAATCTGGTCAATGTAGAATTTTCGTTCAGGTCTTGGACCCACCAGGCTCATGTCGCCTTTAAGAATATTTAGCAACTGCGGTAATTCATCCAATCGCCATTTTCGCATAAACCGCCCCCACGAGGTTACCCGGTCATCATAGTCAGATGATAATGCCGGGCCATCCTTTTCAGCATGATCTACCATGCTTCTAAACTTATAAATAGAAAAGGGTTTGCCCTTATAACCTATTCGGTGCTGCATATAAAAGATCGATCCTTTAGAAGACATGCCCGTTCTTATAATAATAAAAAGTAACAATGGGCTCAACACCACTAAAGCTGTTAGTGAAGAAACAACATCAAGGGAACGTTTAATATTTTGTTGCCATTCAGGCATTAAACCCGATTGGATGTCGATAAGCATTGCTCCCAATACATTACTGGTTTTAACCGATCCGGCTAAAATGTCCAGTTTGTTGGGTACCATCTTTATTTCAACATCTTTTTCGCTCAGGCGGCTCAATACTTCTTCTTTTAAATGGCTTTCATTAGTATCCAATGCTATAATTACCAGTTTAACTGAATTACGCTCTGTTATTGTTTCCAATTCGTCTAAAGTACCCAGGCATTTAATCCATTTACTCAAACCATTTTTATTGGCTTTGGTATTGATATACCCTGTCATGTGGTAGCCCAGTGCCTTAAAATTTTTTTGCACCTCGTTGTAAATCTTTATAGCTAAAGGGTTGTTGCCAACAATAAGTGTGTTAAGACGTACGTCGCCACGTAGCAGTTGGTTTTTAACACGGGTAAGAAGCAATGTTCGGCCCAGGAAGGTGGTACCAAAATGAATTAAGAAGAGGCTGAAGAAAGCTTCGTAATAATAAGTATTCGATGTAATGGTATCGTTTAAAATGAGCAGAAAAAATACCATAAGGCAACCAACCAGGCTAAGTATAAAGGTGTTTGTTAATTCGTTTAGCCTTGATTTACGATACAAAGATTGCCGGTACGCACCTGTTAGAGAGAAAACAATAACCCAGTAAAAAGGCATTACAATCACAGAAATTTTGTAGTACCAATCCGATAAAATGCCATCGTACAGTCCATGATAATACTCGTGTAAGAGGCTTTTGCGTATCATGGTAAAAAGCAACCACGATATAGCTGCCGCAAGCGCATCACTTACTACATACCAATAATTATGAACGGTTTTACCTTCTTTCCGCTGCTTCACACTAAGCCAGTTTTTTGGTATTATTAATCTTGTCCAGAATTTGGTGCGCCACTTCCATGGCCAGAAAACCATCTATTTCGCTCACAATGGTAGGTTTGTTGTTGAGGATTGAATCGACGAAAGCTTCCAATTCGAGTTTAATAGCATTTACATTTTTTACAACAGGGTTGGCGACTGCAATCGTTCTCTTGCCAATATGTGTTTCAATGTCAAAAGCAAAAACATTTTCATCCGCTTCAGTTTTTAATTTGATGATCTCTGTTTTCTTTTCCAAAAAATCGATTCCAATATAAGAGTCCTTTTGAAAGAGACGCATTTTGCGCATTTTCTTCATGCTAATTCGGCTACTGGTAAGGTTGGCTACACAACCGTTATTAAATTCAATTCGCACGTTGGCAATATCGGGTGTATCAGTTAAAACGGCTACGCCGCTGGCGGAAACACTCTTTACATCGCTGTTCATGATACTTAAAATAATATCAATGTCGTGTATCATCAGGTCGAGGATCACACTAACTTCTGTGCCACGGGGATTGAATTGTGCCAGGCGATGCACTTCAATAAACATGGGGTTGAGCTTTATATTCTTCGCGGCAATAAATGCGGGGTTAAATCGCTCAACATGCCCCACCTGCATTTTTACATTTGCCTCTTTAACCATGCTTACCAATAATTTCCCCTCGTCCATTGTATTAGCAAGCGGTTTTTCTACAAAAACGTGTTTGCCTTTGCGTATGGCTTTTTCGCACATGGTAAAATGCTGATCGGTAGGTGCAACAACATCTATTGCATCGCATGCATCAATCAGTTTATCAGCAGTTGAAAATCTTTTTAAACCATACTTTTCTGCTACTTCCTTTGCATTGGCATCGTTGGGGTCGTAGAAACCAACCAGTTTTACCCCTTCAATTTCCTGCCAGTTATTTAAATGAAATTTTCCTAAATGCCCTACTCCAAATACTCCTATATTAAGCATGATCGTTCAATAATTTAGTGCGGGTAAAGATATGTGTTGACCTCCATTCAAACAGTGTAAATGGAAATTGCGCTCATATAAGCCAAAGCTTGAAGCAGTTGGCAATATTTCCACTTTCTTGTTTTAAAAGGGAACTTTTAAACATGTAGGCTTCCAATTTATCATATCTAAAGGTGTATGCAGCCCATATAAATTTTAATCATTGCAAAAATGAAAGTTGTCTGTTTAGAGCAAGCAAATACCCATAACAGGTTTAATACGCGTATTTTCCTACTTAGTTTTGTGCTATCCAATATTTATTAAAAAGCTATCAATTCAATTTTTAAGAAAGATCATGATGTGTCCAACATTCATGAAAAACCAAGTTTGTTTTGTTCTCTTCATCCTTTGAAAAACCATCAGGGCTAACAGGAAAACAAAAAACATTTGTCCCGCATTTATTGCGGGATTTTTTTTGCCTATTATGCTGTAGTCGGATAACATTGAGACGAACAGCCCGTCCTCCCTAACGTGTTAGGCATAAAAACAATCTTTATTTTATCCTACATCTATAAAAGGTTGATTTTGGCAGAACTGTGCTTATTTTATTTTTAACATTTAAGTATATTTGTTACCATCAGAATTGCTTTATCGTTTAATTCGTTTCAACAAATAGCCTAAATAATGCTAAACAGGTGGATACACCCTTTGTGGCTCAGAGAAAAATTCAGTGCAAAATTTCCAGGAAATTTAAACGCCCTTTCCGGCAAAAACGTGTCATTAGAATTTGACAGAAATATCTGTCTTGATTTAATGCACGAAGATGTTGGTCATCGTTCTTTGATCTTAAATGGCTTTTACGATTTGCCCTTGACTAACACCATGCTAAAACTTGCCTCCGAAGGTGGAATACTTGTAGATGTAGGGGCTAATTATGGCTACTTTTCGTGTTTATGGGCCTCGCAGAATGCTGCCAATAAAGTTTATGCATTCGAGGCATCTCCCCTAAATATTAAACCATTTAAGAACAATATTTCCAAAAATAATTTGTCCGATAGAATTTTTCCTTCGCAAACCGCCATTGGAAAAGAGAAAGGATTTTTAAAATTTGATCTTGCTAAAGAAGAAGACCAGACCGGCTGGGGAGGATTAACACTTCAAGATAAAAAAGGCGTGATTGAAGTGGAAGTAGATACTTTAGATAATATTGCCATCTTAAATAACATAACCTCAATAAAAGTATTAAAAATTGATACGGAGGGGGCCGATACATGGGTACTTTATGGAGCCGAAAACCTGTTAAAAAACAAACAGATCGGGCACATTTTTTACGAAGACAATCCATATAGACGACACCTTTTAAAAATTAATTTTAACGATGCACGGGAGTTTTTGGAAAAACTTCATTACAAGGTAAAAATGATTGCCCCCAATGATTTTCACGCTTATCCTAAACCATAATTGATTGCGTACTACAATTATAAATAGGTATAATTAGCAAAAATGTAAGCCAGCATCTTAAATGACCACTAACCTGCTGCTGATAGCGCTGTTTGTTTTCTGCATGATCTTAATGTCGCTCAATTTATCGAAGCGAAAAAAGAAGATAGTATTTTTTGGAGACAATGTTAATGAGCTTGACATGCGGCCTGGTGGTTACATCTCCTGGTTTATTGATGCCATGAAAGATGTTGGTGAGGAAGATGAATACCAAATATTACAATCAGTAAAAACGGGTGAAAAGATATATGACCTCTACCAAAGGTTGGATGAGAGTATATTATTGAAAGATGTTCATACGGTTATCATTCACGCAGGTGTACAAGATGTACCGGACAAAGACGAAAAAAGTACAGGCACCGACCTGGAGACTTTCAAACATCTTTACCAGACCATTATTCAAAAGCTGATCAACAGAAATATACGTGTTGTATTGTGCCTTCCTTCACCCCTACTGAAGACTTCTTTCTCACAAGACATGATACTCGAAATGGAACTTTATAGAGAAGAAATAAGATTGATAAGTGAAGCGTATGAATTGCCTTTTGTTGATTTGGAAAGGATTCGGTTAGCAAATATGAATGAAATGGCAGGAGAAAGAAACAGATCAGATAATAATGTCAACCGGGCAATAGGAATTACCCTCTGGAAAATTTTTAAAGGGCTAAAATGATATTGAGAAAGATGAACCAGATAAAAAAAACAAGCTAAGTCTATCTAACTAGCAGCGTTTTTAATAAGGCCGATAATTCTTCTGCCTTATCCATGATCATTATATGTCGGCCTTTGTCTACGATATAATGTGCCTTTACAAATTTGGCTGGTAACAGGCGATCTCCGCTCCCATGTATGTGGATTACGTTTGCAGGTATGGATTTGTTTTGCCAGTGGAGTATTGCATCTATGGCCCAAACAGTAAATCGCGGATCGGTTTCTGATAATATTTTTTTAAACGTCTCCTTTTGTGCAATTCCCTGCGGCCCCATTATGCGGCAGGTTAGCCCACCCGATGCCTTTACAAGCTTTGGGTTTAACAATCTGTAAACCGGTAAATACTTCCACATTCTTAAATAAGCAGGAAATTCTTTGTAGGTTTTATTACTTGAAATAATGATTGCTCTAATTGTATCATCGGCTTTTGCCATTTCTGTAACCAGCATGCCACCAAACGAAACCCCTACGATCACCGGGTTAGGCTCTGTAATAACCTGCCTTAAACGCAAGGCATAATCAACCAATGATTCTTTTGGCAAAGGGTCTATCCAATCAATAAAAACAGGCGAACACCAACTTAAATCCAGGTAATCGAAGGCCCGTTTATTTGCACCCAGCCCTGCAATAAAATAAACGGTCATCATAATAAGAGAAATTTATAATGAACCTGATCAAACCAGCTTAATAAAATAATAGTTCTTCTTTCCTTTCTGAAAAAGCAGGTACTTGTTCTGAAGCAAATCATCAGCAGTAATGGTTGCTTTATCAGTACCAATTTTTGCTTTATTTAAAGAGATGGCTCCTGCCTGCCACATTTTTCGGGCTTCGCCTTTACTGGCAAATATGTTGGTATCAGTTAGCAAAGCCAACAAGTCGTATCCCTCGGTCAACTGCTCCTTATTAACTTCCGAAGTGGGCACACCTTCCATTACCTGTAGCAGTTGGCTTTCATTAAGAGACGTAAGACTATCTGTTGTTGCATTGCCAAATAATATTTCTGAAGCCTTCATCGCAAAATCAAAATCCTCCCTGTTGTGTACAAATACAGTTACTTCTTCGGCTAATTTTTTTTGTAATAGTCTGGCATGAGGTGCCGTGGCATGTTGCAGCAATAAAGCATCAATTTCTGCTTTAGGTAACAACGTAAAAATTTTGATCCATTTCTCTGCATCGGTATCAGTAGCATTTAACCAAAACTGGAAGAACTGGTAAGGGCTTGTCTTATTGGCATCGAGCCAAATGTTGCCCTGTTCTGACTTGCCAAACTTACCACCATCGGCCTTAGTAATTAAAGGACAGGTAAAAGCAAATGCTTCACCTGCAGCTTTACGCCTGATCAATTCTGTTCCGGTTACAATGTTACCCCACTGGTCGCTGCCGCCCATTTGAAGTTTACAGTTTTTGTTGGTGTATAAGTAGTAGAAATCAAACCCTTGCACCAACTGGTAGGTAAATTCGGTAAAACTTATTCCAGTGTTTCCTTCCAATCGTTTCTTCACACTGTCTTTAGCCATCATGTAGTTAACGGTAATATGTTTACCTACTTCACGTATAAAATCTAAAAAAGTGAACGACTTAAACCAATCGTAATTGTTGGCCATTTCTGCAGCGTTAGGTTTTGCGACATCAAAGTCAAGAAATTTCTCCAGTTGATTTTTTACCCCCGCAACATTCTTTAATAAAATTGCTTCGCTCAACATTTGTCTTTCCTCACTTTTTCCACTTGGGTCGCCAACCATGCCGGTGGCGCCGCCAACCAATGCAACGGGTTTATGCCCCGCACGTTGCAGGTGGACCAATAACAGTATAGGCACCAGGCTCCCGATATGTAAACTATCGGCTGTTGGGTCAAAACCAATATAACCACTGGTCATTTCCTTGTTCAATTGCTCTTCAGTTCCCGGCATAATATCCTGTATCATTCCTCTCCACCGCAAGTTTTCTATCAGGTTCATCTCAAAGTAAATTTGCGCAAATGTAAAAAAGAAAACACTGATCGTTTTTCACCTTCAAAATACTTTGCTGCTGATTACCTGAACGATAAACGCATATAATTTGTATTCAAAAATACTTTCGTTTAAAATCTGAAAAATGTCTCAATTGAAGACAATTCCCTAAATGAAATTTTTTAACATCGTATCTGTTACTTTTATAAAAAATTATCAATAATTTATTTGGAACGCAGGTGTATAATAGACAGTTTGCATAATACAAATCCATGTTTCAACGTTTAGATAAGTTACTAGTAATTCAATATTTATGAAGATGCGCAAGATTTTATGCCTTGTTTTTTTATCGGTTTGCTTCATCCAATCTTTTAGCCAGAACTTAAACAACGAATGGATCGATTATAATAAATCCTATTATAAGTTTAAGGTTGGTGGTTTTGGTACCGATGTAGTGAATGGGAATGCCATTTTAAAAAATGGAATAGTCAGGATACCGTATTCAACCATTGCTTCAGCAGGCCTGGGCGGCACATCATCCGCGCATTTCCAGTTATGGAGAGATGGCGAAGAAGTGCCCGTTTATATTTCCAAAGTTTCGGGCACTTTGGGTGCAGCGGATTATATTGAATTTTGGGGAGCGATTAACAACGGCAAACCCGATACAAAATTGTACCGCGATCCTTCCCTTCAATTATCGGATTATTGGAGCCTTCAAACCGATACCGCAGCTTATTTTCTTACTGCCAACGCTGCCGGTATAAATAAAAGATTTGAAGCCCAAACTTTTGATCTTACCAACAACACTTCAACACCGGTACCTTACTTTATGCATACTGTTGGCAGGTATTTTAAAACTGAATTATTAGGGGGCTTCTCTGCTGTAGCAGGTCAAAGCATTTATTCATCATCGTACGATATGGGTGAAGGCTACACCAGCCGTGCTATCAGGCCCAACAGTTGTGGAACACAGCCCCAATTGCCTCAAAACTTTTTTAATCTTTACCCATATACCGGCACTGTGGATGTACCGGCACCAGATATGATCATGCGATTGAACAGTGTAGGTAACGCACCAAACAGCCGCACGGTAAAAGTTTTGCTGAACAATGATAGCATTACCCGCTACCAGATGGACTATTTTACTGATGCCAGGGTGGAGGAGTATATACCTGTAAGTAAGATTAGCGGAGGTACTGCAAACTTTATAGCCATCAATCAAAGTACTGCCAGTTGCGACCAGTTTAGGATTTCAATGATAGAGTTGAACTATCCAAGAAAATTTAATTTTGATAATGCTTCCAATTTCTCCTTTAATGTAAATGCAGCCAGTGAGGTGCAATATATAGAAATCAAGAATTTTAATTACGGTGGAGTTACTCCTGTAATTTATGACCTAACTCACCAGGCTCGGTATATTGGAGACATCAGTACGTCAGGTACCGTAAAATTGTTATTACCTGCAAGCTCAACTCCATTTCAACTGGTTATAACATCGCAGGCCGGCACCAATTACAAAACTATTAATAGCCTGCAAACAAGAAACTTTACCAACTACGCCTTGCAAGCCAACCAGGGCGATTACCTTATGATAAGCAATCCATTACTTTACGGTTCTGGTAGCAGCAATTACGTGCAGCAGTACAGCGATTATCGAAGCTCTGCAACAGGCGGTAGCTACAACTCAAAAATTATTGACATTAACGAGCTGGTAGACCAGTTTGCCTGGGGAATAAAAAAACATCCATTCTCAGTTAAAAACTTTTTGGCTTATGCAAGGAAAAACTTTGCTGTTGCTCCAAAATTTGTTTTTCTACTTGGTAAAGGCTTAACGTACAATGCCTATCGCACCAACGAACCTAATGCCCTGGCCGACCAGTTAAACCTGGTGCCCACCTGGGGATCTCCCGCATCGGACAATGTATTAAGCTCTAAAGATTTTACTGCCTTACCCGAAATACCCATTGGAAGATTATCGGTAGTCACGCCCGAAGAAGTAGGAACCTACCTGGCCAAGGTTAAACAATACGATAGTGCACAACAGAGCACAGACCATAGTATTGAAGGCAGAAACTGGATGAAGAATGTTTTACAAATTGCCGGTGCAAACGATCTTGGTCTGGGTAATCAACTGGATGGCTATCTTGATATTTACAAAAACATAATAAAGGACACTGCCTTTGGAGCCAACGTTACCAACTTTAGTAAAAATGCAAATCCTGCAGGGTATACAGATGCCATTTTATCTTTCAAAAAAATATACGAACAAGGCTCGGCGCTTATTACTTATTTCGGTCACTCCTCATCAACCAGTCTCGACTTTAACCTTGATAAACCGGAGAACTATAACAACGAAAAGAAGTACCCGTTATTTATAGCCAATGGTTGCAATGCCGGCAACAACTTCGATTTTGAAACCAATAGGTTTAATATTGCTTCCACAATTTCGGAACGCTTTATTGTGGCATCCAAACGAGGAGCAATTGGCTACCTCGCTACCACAAGTTTTGGTGTGGTTAATTACCTTAACATGTACACCAACCAGTTCTATAAAGCTTTCGCAAAAACAAAATACAATCAACCTATTGGTGTAGCCATTAAAGAAGGCATAAGAGCAACCTTGCAATCAACTGGTTCACCCGACTTTTTTAGCCGCGTTCATGCTGAGCAATATTCACTCAACGGCGATCCGGCTGTTAAAATGAATGCTTCAGCTATTCCTGATTATGCAGTGGGCGAACCCGAAATTGAAGTGACGCCTTCCTTTATCTCGGTTGCCGATTCCTCATTCTCAGTTAAGGTTAAAGTATACAACCTGGGCAGATCAACAAAAGACTCTGTTGGTTTTAGGTTGAAAAGAATTACCCCTGCGGGTGAAACGAGCACCATTATTTCGAAGCGACTGGCGCCTTTAAGCCTGAACGATTCGGTAACAACCACTGTACTTGTAAAAGGCATTACCAATAAAGGAACCAACACCCTCGTTGCTATAATAGATGAGGCAAACGAATTAACTGAAATCACCAAAACAAATAACACTGCCTCCAAAGAAATCGTTATTTCAGAAGACGAGATCAGGCCTGTTTTCCCATATAATAATGCTATTGTAAACAGCCCCGGCTTTCAGTTTCAGGGTTCTACTGTTAACCCATTACGCCAGGCCATTAATTATATAATGGAGATCGATACCACCGAACATTTTAACTCCCCACTTAAAAAGAGTGTGACTGTAAACAATGCAACGGGCGGAGTAATCACCTTTAACCCATCGATGACGCTGGTTAACAATACCGTTTATTATTGGCGGGTTTCGCCTGTTATTGCAGTTATGCCATGGCGAATCGCTTCATTTAGGTACGAAGAAGGATCAGCAACAGGATTTGAACAATCGCACTATTATCAGCATGCCGCAGCAAATCTTAAGGATGTAGTAATTGATTCAACAGATAGAAAATTCAAGTTTGCCAATCGTACCAATAACCTGTTCATTGTAAACTCCATCTACCCCACCAGTGGTACGGAAGACTCACACTTTAGTGTGTCTGTTAATGGAAACCAGGTTATTGCCAGTGCCTGCGATGGACCCGTATTACAGTTTAATGTCATCAACCCAATAACATTTGAACCCTGGAAGAACGTAACCACTGCCGGAGTCGGTTTATATGGAAGCGGCCCGTCGGATTGCGCCTTAACCAGGCAGTACAATTTTGAATACAGAACTACAGACCCAACCAGCCGTGGCAAGGCAATGCAGTTGATGGACCTGATACCAAAAGGTTATTATGTTGTTGTAAGAACGGTAAGTAGCCCCGACAACAACATTAATTCATACGTAGGTGCGTGGAAGGCTGATACTGCTGTTTATGGAAAAGGCAACAGTATTTATCACCGTCTAAAAGGTGCCGGATTTGCAACCGTCGACAGTTTTACCAAAGCCAGAACATTCTCTTTCGTGTATAAAAAAGAAGATACCACATTTGCTCCCCGCTCTGCAATGAGCGATGGAGTAAACGATCGCATCAACCTTGATGTAAATTGTTTCAGTCCCGACACAAGCGGTCAAATAACCTCTGTAAATTATGGCCCTGCCAAAGCGTGGAAAAAAGTTAAATGGGCAGGCAGCAATATTGAAACAGGCAACGATGCTGATAGCCTAAAAGTAATAGGCATCAATAAGAATGGTGAAGACACACTGTTGTATACACTAACAGAAAATCAGCAGGATTTTGACATCAGTTCAATCAATGCTTCACACTATCGATACCTTAAACTATCGTTAGAAACAAAAGACAACTTAACAGCCACGCCTTACCAGCTTAATTATTACAGGGTTGAATACGAAGCGGCTCCTGAAGGCGGCCTGGCACCCAACTTATACCTGGACTTTCCTGATACTTTGCGCTACACGGCTGGCAGAGGCGCAGGTACCAATGATTATATGGTACAGGTTGGATTTAAAAATGCCTCAGTGGTTGCTTTTGACAGCCTTGCCTTAAGAGTGATCTTATACGATAGCGCAAATAACAGCTTTAAGTTTAACCAGGAGAAAACGAGACCGCTTGCAGCAGGTGACACCTTGCATGTACAAGCTGTAATTAATAGCACTGGTCTTTCAGGTTATTACAATGTTTACCTCGAAGTAAACCCTGATAAGGCTCAACCGGAGCAATACAGCTTTAATAATTTCATGTACAAAAGAGTTTACATACAAGGGGCACAAACACTACCTGTTAACCTGCTGGCTTTTACAGCCGTATTGCAGCAAAGTAATGTGTTAACCAACTGGTCTGTTGCCAACGAAAAAAATATAAAGGATTACCAGGTTGAGCACAGCCCAGGTGGAGATCATTACAATACTATCGCCACTTTATCTGCAAAAACTACCGGTGTAACTAATGAATATCAATTTCTGCATTTGAATGTTCCGGATGGTAAAAACTATTACCGTTTGAAGATTACGGATGCTGATGGAATGAGAAAGTACTCACCGACCCGTTTGATTTCAATTGACAGAAAAACTGTAGTTACTATATTTCCTAATCCCGTAAAGAGCCTGTTGAATATAAAAATCAAAACACTGGATGGCAAAGCCTCCACCGTTAGATTGCTTAACAGTTTTGGTCAGCAACTAAAACAGTTAAAAGTTAGTGGAAGCACACAGATAGATATGTCGGGTTACGCAGCCGGTTTGTACCTGCTACAAGTAAACGATGGAGTGGAAAATATTACCTATAAAATTCAAAAGCGATAAGGGCATTAGCTTCCAGGCGCTTTACCATAACAGCAAACCTTAGCCGGGTTTGCTGTTTTTTTGTGCTATATCAGTTGTTCTAACTTAGAAGCAGTTAACGGTTTTTAATGGTTTGGGCTTCGTCACATAAGTATTCAACCAACACTTTGTAGGCGGGTCAATACATTGCAAGCAACAAAACGAATTGATAGGCTTATTTTTTTATCGAAATCAATAACCACAACATTTCCATATTTCAAATGATTTGACCAGTGTTAAGGCTTGTTTGCCTTTTATCAAAAATTTACTCACCATTAAATACATGCAGGCCAAATTCTCGATATTTTTATCCATTAATAAATACAAAATTTTAATATGATAAAACGAAATCAACTTTTGGGTTTGATTGCGGGTGTTTTAAGTGTATCCGCTTTACAGGCTCAAAAAGTAAATTTTACAGAGTTCGATCTTGACAATGGACTCCATGTGATTTTACACCAGGATAAAAGCGCTCCCGTGGTGGCAGTGTCTGTTATGTACCACGTAGGATCGAAGAACGAGGATACCGGCCGCACAGGATTTGCCCACTTTTTCGAACACTTACTTTTTGAAGGGACCGACAACATTAAGCGGGGAGAGTTTATGAAAGTGGTATCTGCAAACGGAGGCCAAAACAATGCAAATACTTCGCAGGACCGCACTTTCTATTACGAAGTTTTTCCCTCCAACCAATTGGAGTTGGGACTATGGCTCGAAAGTGAGCGTATGATGCACCCTGTCATTAACGAAATAGGCGTTAAAACGCAAAATGAAGTTGTTAAAGAGGAGAAACGTTTAAGAATAGACAACCAGCCTTATGGCCAGTTTGCCGGAGAAATTTTTAAGAGGCTTTTTGTAAATCACCCATACCATTGGCAACCCATTGGCTCAATGGAGGACCTGGATGCCGCCAAATTGGAAGAATTCAAAAACTTCTTTAAAAAATATTATATCCCCAATAATGCCGTGCTAACTATTGCCGGCGATCTCGATGTGGAAAAGACACGCACCCTGGTTACGCAATATTTTTCTGATGTACCAAAGGGTGCAACCATTCAATATGCCAAGCAGGAAGAAACACCTATGACCAAAGCGATCATCGACACAGCATATGATGCCAACATTCAAATTCCGGCTATCATGACGGCTTACAGGGTGCCGGGCTTTACTTCAAAAGATGCCAGGGTAATGGGCCTTATCTCGCAGATATTATCGCAAGGCGCCAGCTCTAAGCTGTATAAAAAAATGGTGGATGAAAAGAAGAACGCCTTACAGGTTGGAGCACTCAATTATTCTCTTGAAGACTATGGCGCTTACATAACTTACGCCTTACCTAACAACAACACACCGCTCAATACGCTGTTGAAAGATGTTGATGAGGAGATAGCGTTGCTGCAAAAAAACCTGATCAGCACCACCGATTATCAAAAGCTGATCAATCAATTTGAGAACAGTTATGTGACTACCAATTCAAGGGTTTTAGGCGTTGCCGAAAACCTGGCCAATGGTTATACCTTCTACAACAAAAACACCGGCAACATCAATAACCAATTAGCCGAAATTAAATCCATTACACGCGAAGACATCAGGGAAGCAGCAAAAAAATATCTTGACGTAAACAAGCGGGTGGTACTTTATTACCTACCTGCTTCTAAGTAGTTTTTACAAATACCACAAAAATTTTATATACACATGCGCAAACTTATTTTAGTACTAACGATAGCCCTGCTGTTTCAAAACAGCTATGCACAAATAGACCGGACAAAGCCACCGAAGGCCGGCCCCGCTCCTATCATCAAAATAAATGACCCGGTAATTACCAGACTACCCAATGGCATTACTGTACTGGTAGTAGAAAACCATAAATTACCCAGAGTAACAGCCAGCTATTCCATTGATGCAGGCCCCATAACTGAAGGCAACAAGGCTGGGCTCTTAGACCTTACAGGCGCTATGCTTGAAGAAGGTACAACTGTCCGGTCCAAGGCATCATTTGACGAAGCAGTGGACCGCATGGGTGCCAATGTAAACCTGTCGGCTAACGGAGGTAGTGTAGGTGCTCTAACCCGCTATTTCGACAGCGCCTTTTTTCTAATGGCCGAAGCCCTGAAGAAGCCATCATTTAAACAAGAGTCGTTCGATAAATTAAAGAGCCAGATTATTACCGGACTTAAGTCAGAAGAAAAAAGTGTTACAGCAGTTGCCGGGCGTGTTACGCCTGCTTTAGCTTTCGGGCTAACCCATCCACAAGGTGAGTTTCAAACCGAAGCCTCTGTTAATGCGCTTACACTTAATGATGCTAAACAGGCCTATCAAAAATACATTACACCATCGCGTGGCTATCTAACATTTGTAGGCGACATTACACCTGCCAAAGCCCAGGCATTGGCTACAAAAGCCTTTGCAACCTGGAAGGGTTCACCTTTACAACTGGAGAAACTTGCCATGGTCCCAAACCCTGCTACCACAGAGGTTGACCTGGTTGACATGCCTAATGCAGTTCAATCAGAAATCAGGGTTACCAACCTGGTAAGCTTGCCCATGAGCGATCCGGATTACTTTGCTGTGTTGCTCGCTAACCAGGTATTAGGCGGCGGTTCTGAAAGCAAATTGTTTATGAACCTGCGGGAAAAACATGGCTTTACCTATGGCGCTTATTCAAACATGGGTTCTGGCCGTTTTCAAACGCAGTTTACCGCTTCGGCTGCAGTGCGTAATGCAAAAACGGACAGTGCAGTAGTTGAATTTTTAAATGAGATTAATAACCTGAGAACTCAAAAGGTAACTGGCGAAGAACTTAGCCTGGTTAAGGCAAAATACAATGGCGATTTTGCACTGGGCCTTGAGAACCCTGCAAGGATTGCTTCGTTTGCAAGCAATATCTTAATCAATAATTTACCCAAAGATTTTTACCGCACTTACCTGCAAAAAATAAATGCAGTTACAGCAGAAGATATACAGCGGGTAGCTAATAAATATTTCAATCGCGACAATACCCGAATAATTGTAACCGGCAAGGCTTCCGAAGTGGCCGATGGTTTAAAGAAGTTAGGGTACCCCGTTAAAATGTTTGATAAATATGCACAACCCGTTGCTGCAACCGCTTCAAATATGGCTGCACCTTCGGCAGATACTAAAACCATCATCAACGATTATTTAAAAGCAATTGGAGGAACAGATGAATTGCAAAAGGTTAAGAGTACAATTATAAACATGGGTATGAGTATGCAGGGTATGACATTGGATGTGCAACAGAAAAAAATGTTTCCAAACATGGAGGTGACCACCGTGAAAATGGGAGGCAACGTAGTAAACAAGAATTTGTTTGATGGTACCACAGGTTACCAGGAGCAAATGGGCCAGAAGAAAGAAATGAGTAAAGAAGAAATTGAAGAAAAGAAAGGACAAACTACTTTATTTGACCAGGTAGATTACCTTACCGGTAACTACAAACTAAAGGTAGCAGGTACCGAAAAAATAGAAGGAAAAGACGCTTACAAAGTGGAAGTAACATTGCCAGGCGGTAAAAGCCAGACTGAATATTATGATACGCAGTCGCACTTTTTGGTGAGGTTGGTCAAAGAAGTACAGGCGAACAATATGACCATCTACAATACCATAACTTTTGGCGATTACAAAAAGGTAGGAAATATCATGTTTCCACATACACAACAAGTTGCTGTTTCTGCCAATGGTCAGGATCAAAATTTTGAAATGAAAGTGACTGATATAAAATTGAACGAAGGCGTTACGGCCGCTGATTTTAAGTAGTCGTTTCTATAAATTGTAGAAAGGCCTCTTCATTCATTTGAAAAGGCCTCTTTTTTTTGGGCTTAGTTTGTACCATATAAATTTTTTGGTTTAATGGTTAGCCGAAGATTGATGCAACCAAACCATTAAATGAAATTGGCGTTTACCTGCTATTTTTGAGCAAATTGATAGTACATGATGATGAACTGGGAAACAATTTTTTCAACGCAGCGGGTTGATCAGCGTACTGCAAGCGATGGGCCCCGGTCGGGCTTTCAGCGTGATTTTGACCGGCTGATATTTTCTTCACCCTTTAGACGGCTACAGGATAAAACGCAGGTGTTTCCCTTGCCCGGCAGCACGTTTGTACACAACAGGCTTACCCACTCCTTAGAAGTTGCCAGTGTAGGAAGGTCGCTTGGCAGCATGGCTGGTAAAAAGATTATGGAAGAAATTAAAGACACCGCCGGCGACAGCATTGAGTTTTATAAATACGAACTGGCGAATGTAGTAGCTGCAGGTTGTCTTGCCCACGATATTGGCAATCCTGCCTTTGGTCACTCAGGCGAAAAAGCTATTTCTGCTTACTTTATCGATCATGCAAACACAATGATTGATGGCCGGGAATTGCGTTCGTTTTTTAGCGAAGTTGAATGGGCCGACATCACCAATTTTGAAGGCAATGCCAATGCCATACGCATATTAACACACACTTTTAAAGGCAGACTGGCAGGTGGTCTTGGTTTAACCTATACCACCATTGCCTCCATTTTAAAATATCCGTGTGGTTCCACCTCTATCAGTAATCAAAGTAAGCACCGTAAGAAATACGGCTATTTTCTATCGGAGAAAAATACCATCATAGCCATAGCCAACAACCTGGGCATGATAGCTGACAATGATGCCGGTAGTGACGGATGTTACAAAAGACATCCCTTTGTATACCTGGTTGAAGCAGCTGATGATATTTGTTACCGGGTTATTGATATGGAAGATGCACACCGGCTGGGCATACTGTCGCACGAGGTAGTGAAAGATGCCTTCATTAACATTATTGCCAGAATTGCCTCAGCCGATGACGATATTGACAAGATCGTTTCGACCTACAATAAAATTGGCGATTTAAATGAGCGGATCAGTTACCTGCGGGCTAAGGTCATTAATACATTAACGCATGAAGCTGTTGAAGTTTTTTGGAACAATCGGAAGCAGATTTTGGCGGGCACCTTTAACGATACGCTGATTGATAACATTGATTATAGAACCAATGCATTTGAGCAGGTGATGAACGTATCCAATGAACGCATCTACAACCACGATACAGTGCTTGAAGTAGAGATAGCCGGATATAATGTAATGTCGGACCTGCTGGGTCTAATGGTGCCTGCCTTGTTAAAAGACAAACCAGATCATAAGGATAATAAAGTGCTCAAACTATTTCCGCTTCAGTTCCGCGAATTTGAGGAAAACCCATCACCCTATGCTAAAATCCTGAATGCCTTCGACCTTATTTCGGGCATGACCGATTTGTATGCAACGGAGTTATATAGAAAATTAAAAGGAATTGAAATACCACAGCACAGGTAAAAACAGGCGGAAGGCTAAAGTCGGAAGGCTAAAGGCCAATGGCTAATAGATTATTGCTAACGGGCTAATGACTATTGACTAATGACTACTAACTACCGGCTAAAGGCTACCGGCTACCGGCTACTCCCTACTGCCCTTCCCTAAACTTAAGTGTTTCCGGATCGGGCGTACTTCCATTGTGAGCTAATTTTTCCTGCTCATGTACCAAATCATCCAGGTCTTGTTCTTTATCAGATTCATAGTCCACACCCATGTCCATTGTTTTATTTTCGAGTGGCTTTACTTCAGGCTCTTCAGATTCGTTGGCATTTTCCAAAGTTGATTCTTCCTTATTGGGGTGTGGATGCGCTTTCATGTCATTTTCAAGATCTTCATTTGACATTTTAGAGGGGTTCTGGTTCATATACAAGATTTAAAGTATGGAGATAATAATTATGCCATTAGTGCCCGTGGAAGGCAATATTAAACCATTCGACCTAACTGCCCCTGTAAAAACCAAGTAAACATAATATCTTTCTTTTTTTAACCACAACTACATTACAAATGCTTATGCCCGTACAGGAAATCAACTCCAATTTTATTTTTTCAGATGGTGAGATCGTATTTTTTAAAGTTGACTACCTGGTACCGGCATCAGACGGTTTTATAACAGATGCAGAAGTTACCGTAAAAGCTAAACGGGCATTACCCCACAACCAATTTGAATATTGTACGCTGGAGTTAAACTTTTCGGCCATTACCAGCCTGTACATCAACGAGAATTTTACCGGCGAAAATAAAATTTCAGACATAACGCTAAAGAAGCTGGACAATGGGCTGTTTTATATTTCGCTTCACCCATACAACACTACCAATGAGCCAAATGAGAAAGACAATTTTGTAATAACAGCAAAGAGTTTTTCTTTCGATTTGCTAAATCATTAGCATTGCTAAATCTTACAGTCACTCACTACTGACTACTCACTTCTGACTACTGACTACTGACTGCTGACTACTCCCTAATATTTAATACCTGTTTAGCAAGGTCTATCATTGCGGGTTCGCCGGTGTATTTTCCTGTTTCGTCCGATAGTTTTACCACTGGTGTCCATCTTCCGCCTTCAGGCAAAGCTTCCACCATTTTTATAACTATGTTCATGGGTTTAAGGCCAACATCGTTGGTTAGGTTGGTGCCAATGCCAAAAGACATTCCTATTTTACCCCTGCAATAATCTGCTATACGGGCCACTTTGTCGTAATTAAGCGCATCCGAAAAAACAATGGTTTTCGATAAGGGATTTATTCCCATTTGTTTATAATGCTCAATGGTTTGCTCAGCAAAAAATAGGGGATCCCCGCTGTCGTGTCTTACTCCATCAAACAACTTGGTAAACATCTTATCAAACTGCTCATAAAAAACGGTGGAGGTGTAGGTATCAGCTAGTGCAATACCAAGGTCGCCACGGTAAACTGCTACCCAATTTTCGAGCGCCATAGAGTTAGCCATTTTAAAGCCATACCTGGCAGCATGGTACATAAACCATTCATGTGCATGCGTGCCTATTGGTTTTAACGAATTGGTCATGGCAAAATGTACATTGCTGCTGCCTACAAAAGTGCCTTCGCCAAACCTTCTGAGCGTTTCCACTACCAACTTATGTACATGGTACGAGTGCCTTCTGCGGGTGCCAAATTCTGCAATGGTTATCCCCAGGGTTTTATATTTCTCTATTTTTTCAGCGGTGATGTTTACAATCTCTTCGTCTGTTGTGCGCTCCTGACCAAGCAGTTTGTAATAGGTTTCAGAAACCAGGCACAGCAGCGGCACTTCCCATAAAATGGCCCGGTACCAATACCCTTCAATTGTTATGGTTACATCATCATCCTTCTGTTCAATTAAAACCTCATCAGGATTGTATTGGTAGCCTTGCAAAAAATCAAGGTAAGATGGGTCGAGGTATGGGCAGGTTACTGATAGAAAAGCTTTTTCAGCAAGCGTAAGCCGAAGGCCTGCCATATGGCTCACTGATGCCTGCAATGATGCAGCAAAACCCGGTGGAAACTGGTGTTTTCCACGGTTGATAAACTGGTATTTAACCTTCGACTTTGGAAATAATCTGATAACTCCATGTTGCATGGTAAACTTATAAAAGTCGTTATCGAGCAACGATGTTAGCCTGGCAAATTCTTGCATATTTAAAGATAAATTCATTTAGAAGAAGTTAATGCGCCAGATGGCAGGCATTTTAATCGGATGCATCGGTTGGAAGTTAAGACAGGTGCGTTTATCACCAATCGGTGTCAGAGTTATACCCACCCCGTTTATTTATGGAGTGATCTTTTTAATTTTAAAAGATGAAAGCAATAATACAAAGTTGTTTGAGCATGGCCTTAATCGTTAGCATGGCAGGCTGTGAAAAAGAAGCGAACCGAAAATTATTAGACGGCTATTTTAAATACGACGCAGGTGGCGCAACCATCAACATAACCCAGGGCATATTACTGAATGAAAATATTTTTACCTGCACCCTAACCGGGGATACAGCCTTGCAAATCATGACCACTAAAATTTATGACGGGGCGGGCTTTTACATCAAAAATTTAGAAGGAATAAAAGAGGGCACGTATGCTTTAAACGATGGCGACAAAGGCTATTACCTGCACCCTAAAGATTTTAAGAAGTATGCAACCACAGCCACCAAAACAGGAAGCCTCACTATAAAACGAGGCACTTTTCAGGCAAAAACATTGATCAATGTAATGGAGGGTACTTTCAATTTTACTGCCGCAGATTCGGTTACAGGAAAGCAGGTTCAAATTTTGAACGGTTCATTTTTGATGGAGTTGAAAACTCAATAACATGTTATTTACAACCAGCCTTTAATTTTTTATGACAGGATAAGGCAGACCTAAAACAGATGAGGTCCACCTGCGTATGCTGTCGCAAAGCTGCGAATCATCACCCATAGATTTTCCGTAAGATGGTATCATTTCCCTGATTTTATTTTGCCATTTTTCAGTTGCGGGTTTATCCGAAAAACATCGTTGCAAAAGGTCGAGCATAATTGAAACAGCCGTTGAAGCTCCCGGCGATGCACCCAGCAAAGCAGCTATTGATCCGTCGGCTGCGCTCAGCACTTCTGTTCCAAACTCAAGTACTCCGCCCCCCTCTGCATCCTTTTTTATTACCTGCACACGCTGACCGGCAATCTCCAATTCCCAATCTTCCATTTTTGCATCAGGCAGGTATTCCTTTAAAGCTTCCAGGCGGTCTTCCGGCGATTGCCTTACCTGTTCTATCAGGTATTTGGTAAGTGGAATATTTTTTAAACCAGCCGACATCATCGGCAAAATATTATTGATCTTAATTGATTTTGGCAGATCCAATAACGAACCATGTTTTAAAAACCGCGTTGAAAAACCGGCATATGGACCAAAGAGCAATTCTCTTTTGCCGTCAATCATTCGGGTATCTAAATGCGGTACCGACATAGGCGGCGCACCTACCGAAGCTTTACCATACACCTTTGCATGGTGCCTGTTTATTACATCGGGGTTTATGCAACGCAACCATTGCCCGCTTACAGGAAATCCGCCATAACCATCGCCTTCGGGAATATCACTTTTTTCAAGCAAGGTTAACGAACCTCCACCCGCACCAATAAAAATAAATCGGGTATGCACCTTACTTCTTTTACCTGTTTCAAGGTCTTTAATTTTAACGGTCCAGGTACCATCATCCTGCTGATCGAGGTTGCGAACATCCGAATTAAAAAAAAGTGACACGCCGGGCAATTGTTGCAAACGGTTAAACATGCTACGGGTGAGTGCTCCAAAATTTACATCCGTACCCAATTCCATACAGGTTGCAGCAACTGGCTCTCCTGCTGCCCTTCCTTCCATAACCAAAGGCATCCATTCCTTCAAAACCTTTGCATCCTCTGCATACTGCATATCCTTAAAAAGATGGCATTTCTGCAAAGCCTCGTAACGTTTACGCAGAAAGTCAACGTTCTCTTCGCCCCACACAAAACTTACATGCGGTATGGGGGTTATAAAACTTTCAGGAGGAAAAATAATTTTATGTTCAACGAGGTAGGCCCAAAACTGTTTCGATATTTCAAAACTTTCGGCAATATGCGTGGCCTTTGATATATCAACAGAGCCATCCTCGCGTTGGGGTGTGTAATTAAGTTCGCAAAAAGCTGAGTGTCCTGTACCGGCATTGTTCCATGCGTCGGAACTTTCCGCCGCTGCCTGGTCTAATCGCTCATAAATATCGATGGTGGCATCCGGCTCCAGTTCCTTTAACAACATGCCAAGGGTGGCGCTCATTATGCCTGCTCCAATTAAAACGATATCAGGAATGCGTTCATCGGATGGATCATTTGCCATAAGAGTTTACCTATTTTGAATAAAACTTACGCCGCTAAAAAGTTGTACCAAGGTCATCTACGATTTCTTTGATGCGGCGTCGATGTTCCAAACAAATAAACAGCTCCCTGTAAGATGCTCTTTAAATATAATTTGAAACTTTGATTTTTTGAAACTGGCGATGCCATCCCGATAGCTATCGCATAGGCGTCAACTTAACTGTTTTTTTTTGGGACAATCATTAGTCCTTTATTCAAATCCGGTTGTGTCACTCACTTGTACCGTATCTTTTTATAGCAACTTTTTAAATATCATTTTATGGCCTAAACCCTTACGTGGTAAGGTTTCTATCGTG
>JAJAYD010000024.1 GCA_026786345.1 Chitinophagaceae bacterium | reverse complement strand
GTGAATAGTGAGTGGTGAGTGGTGAGTAGTGAATAGTGAGTTGTGAGTAGTGAGTAGTGAGTAGTGAGTAGTGAGTTGGCAATGGTCAATGGTCAATGGTCAATGGTGCGAGGAAAGGGGTAAGGATTATACAGTGATGTGTGAATAAAGAATGAAAAGTGCCTTCTGCCTAACGCCTTTTGCCTATTGTCTTTTGCCTATTGAATTATTCCTTATGCTTTTTGCATGTTGCCTGTTGCCTATTGCCTGTTGCCTGTTGCCTTTTACCTTTTACCTTTTACTTTTTAATTTTTACTTAGAACCCGCTTTATATGGAACTGACTTATTATGGACAATCTTGTTTTGACGTAGTAATCAAAGGAAAGAAAATTTTATTTGATCCTTTTATCACTCCAAACCCTCTTGCCAAAAACATAGATATAGAAAAGATTGAAGCAGATTTTATATTCGTAAGTCATGGGCATGGAGACCACATTGCTGATTGCGTTGCCATTGCCCAACGTACCAATGCACTTGTAGTTAGTAGCTACGAGGTGATTAACTGGCTGGAACAACAGGGTTTAAAAAACACCCATTCTATGAATACGGGGGGCTGCCACCTGTTTGAGTTTGGTAATGTAAAATGTGTGGTTGCACACCATAGCAGCAGTATGCCCGACGGTACTTACGGCGGTAATCCCCTGGGATTTGTTTTTATGACTGAAGAAAGGAATTTTTATTACAGCGGCGACACAGCGCTTACTTTGGATATGCAACTTATACCCCGGTTAACCAATCTCAATTTTTCTATTCTACCCATTGGAGATAATTATACCATGAATGTTGAAGATGCGATACATGCAGCAGAATTTGTAAAGTGCCATGTAGTTATTGGCGTGCATTACAACACCTTTGAACTGATTAAAATAGACACTGAAAAAGCACAGGAAGATTTCAGGGCTGCCGGAAAAACGTTACTATTGCCGGCAATAGGAGAAACGATTGCGTTATAATAGCAATACTAAAGAATTGATTAGATTTTGGATCTGGCTAGACCTGAAAAGTAAAAACGTTCTTTGTGTTAAGTAAAAAGCTTGCCGGAAATTGAATATTTAAAAAGATAATTGACACATACATGGGCAGAATAATTGGAGTTGCAAATCAAAAAGGTGGAGTGGGAAAAACTACAACAGCCATAAACCTGGCAGCTAGTTTGGCGGTGCTTGAATTTAAAACATTACTGGTGGATGCCGATCCGCAGGCAAACAGCACAACCGGTGTTGGCTTTGATTTGCATAATATTACCAGCAGCCTGTACGATTGTATGGTTAACAATGCCACGGTGCAGGATGTAATACTAAAAACCGACATCCCTAACCTTGATGTAATTCCCTCGCATATTGACCTGGTAGGTGCTGAAATTGAAATGATCAATTATCCAAATCGTGAGTTGGTGATGAAGAACTTATTGGAAGCCATTAAAGATCAATATGACTTTATTGTTATTGACTGCTCTCCATCGCTTGGATTGATTACTGTTAATGCGCTTGTTGCCAGCGACAGTGTAATAGTACCGGTGCAGTGCGAATTTTTTGCCCTTGAGGGATTAGGGAAATTATTAAACACTATAAAAATTGTGCAAAACCGATTAAACCCTGAGTTACAGATTGAAGGTATTTTAATGACTATGTACGATGGACGTTTAAGGTTGTGTAACCAGGTTGTAAGCGAGGTGAGAAGGCATTTTGATGACATGGTTTTTAGTACTATTATCCATCGTAATACAAGATTGAGCGAGGCCCCAAGTTTTGGCAAACCTGTTATTTTATACGATAGCGATAGCAAAGGAGCGGTAAACTATCTTAACCTGGCAAAGGAAGTTTTACAGAAAAATGATATGACAAAAATTAAACAGGAAGAAAGAATTCTTGATTAACGCTATTGATTTTGGCAGCTTATCCCCCGTTCTAATACTGGTTTAACCCTTACCCTAATTTTTAAATCTGGGAAACTTACAAAATGAACTCACTAAATAAAAAAGACGCTTTGGGCAAAGGCATTCGCAGCCTTTTACAAAATATTGATTCAGATCTTAAAACAACCGCCGGCACCCTTAAAACACCGGTGATGGAAACCGTTACCGGCATCAACAGGTTAAAGCTGGAAAGCATCAGCATAAATCCAAAACAACCCCGCCGCGACTTTGACGAACAGGCTTTGAACGAATTGGCGGGCTCCTTAAAATTGCACGACATTATTCAGCCCATAACCGTTAGCCAACTCGGCCCCGGTAAATACCAGCTAATAAGTGGCGAACGCAGATTGCGTGCAGCAAAAATTGCAGGTTTAAAAGATATACCTGCATACATACGCCAGGCAAACGACCATCAATTACTTGAGCTGGCTTTGTTGGAAAACCTACAGCGTGAAGATTTAAATGCTATAGAAATTTCGTTAAGCTTTAAACGCATGATGGAAGAGTTGGGTTATAACCAGGAGCAGGTAGCCGAACGTATGGGTAAGGAAAGAAGTACAGTTACCAACTACATAAGGTTGTTGAAATTACCACCGGATATACAGCTTGCCGTAAGAAATGGCAAGATAAGTATGGGGCATGCAAGGGCTTTAATTAATGTTGACCAAATAGACAAACAACTGTACATCTTCAACGAAGTAAAAGAAAAAGGTTTAAGCGTAAGAGCTACAGAAGAGTTGGTTAGAAGGGTATATAAAAATGAAGATGAGCCTGTTAAATCTGTCGTAAAGTCAACCCTGCCTCCCGCCTACAAACGTATTGAAGATAACTTAGCATCACATTTTTCAACTAAAGTAAGGCTGGCACATTCAAAAAAAGGTTCGGGTAGTATCAGCATCGATTATTACTCTTTGCAGGAGCTTAATAAAATACTCGAACAAATGAATGTATCGGCCAGTTAGGATATATGCAGGGCAAACCATTTATTTTTCTTTTAAGTTTATTGCTGATTACCTTTTTAGCAGGTGCCCAAACCCGCCCAACCAATCCACGGCCAATCGCAGACACCAACAGGGGATCTGCTGTAAAAATTGCAGCCGACACTTTAATCTCAGACACAACTTTAAGGCCGGTTCACAGTCCCCGCAAAGCAACATTACGTTCCGCTTTAATACCCGGTTGGGGGCAGGCATATAACAGGCAATATTGGAAAATTCCTTTAGTGTATGCACTTATAGGAGTACCCGCCGGAACCTATTTTTACAACAATAGCTGGTATAAAAGAAGTAAGTATGCCTACGAAATTCGCCTGGCAAAGGACACGGCAAGTTTTCCATCCATCTATCCAAAGCTGCAGGTATTGTCAACTGAATCTTTGCGGTTTTACCGCAACGAATTCAGGCGAAACCGCGACTATTCAATTTTATATACTTTAGTTGCCTGGGGCTTAAATGTGGTGGATGCAACCGTTTCCGGACATTTAAAAGAGTTTGATGTAAGCGATGACCTATCACTCAGGATCAACCCAATGATCCAGCCCGGTTCTAATACAAAGGGCGTGAGTATGATCCTTGCTTTTAAGTCCCCAACACATAAAATGCTACAGGTTAAATAACTTTGACAGCTTAATTATTTTTCAACACAAATACCGGTAACATGAGAATTGCGCTGATAGGTTATGGCAAAATGGGAAAGGCGATAGAAACAATTGCTTTGCAAAAAGGACACGAAATTGTCTTGAAGATTGACTTGGATAATGCACATGAATTAACAAAGGAATACCTGGGTAAAGCTGATGTTGCCATTGAGTTTACGGGACCTTCCAATGCTGTGGACAATATAAAAAAATGTATGGATGCCGGCACGCCGGTTGTTAGTGGTTCAACAGGATGGCTGGAGCGGTGGAACGAAGTGGAGCAGTATTGTAACACAAGCAAAGGGAGCCTGTTGTATGCCAGTAATTACAGTATAGGGGTTAATTTATTTTTCGAATTGAATAAGTACCTCGCCAAATTAATGGAGCCTTATGGCGAGTATGATGTACAAATGGAAGAAGTGCATCATACACAAAAAAAAGATGCACCCAGCGGCACTGCAATAACTTTAGCTGAACAGGTATTAAAACAAATAAGACGTAAAAAATTGTGGGTAAACCAGGAGGCAGGCACGCCGGACGAACTACAAATAATAAGCGAAAGAACAGACCCGGCACCGGGTACGCATAAAATAAAATATACTTCTGACATTGATGATCTAGAGATCATTCACACGGCTCACAACCGGGTGGGTTTTGCAGGCGGCGCAGTGTTGGGAGCAGAATTTTTAGCAGGTAAAAAAGGGATCTATTCAATGAAAGATGTATTGGGATTATAGGCACCGCCTGTTGTAACAACCTTTATAGCATAATATTCCAGCCAACTTTATATTGTAAACTATTAGAGAACCCATTGCTGCCGGCATGGTCCCAACCTTCGTAATTAATTGCTGCTTCCAGGCCCAAAAGCCTGGCACCGGCGCCCAACCCTCTTAGGTTATGCACCTCATTGGTTCCTTTAATTTTATCTTTTATAGTGGCCCTGCCTATATCTGCATTTACAAATAATTTTTTGCTGAACAAATATTGACGCAAGCCAACCTTGAAAGGTTTTACAGGCATGTTTTCATTATCGCCTTTACCCAGAAAATATGAATAGCCGGTTGAAACTAACAGGTAGGTTTTTCCCAAACCTATACCTCCTGCTATCTCCGCCCCTACCCCTGTTGAATAACCATTTGCAAAGCTGCCTTTTGGATTGCTGTAAACAAAATTTCCAGCTAAAATAAAACCGGGTTTCTTTACCTGGGCCTCCACGGCATCGAACATGAAAAGTATGGCGACAAACAGAAGGGCCGGGGCGGGGAAGGATTTTTTCATGGAGAATGATTTGTAGTATACAATTTATCAAAACATACACCATACTTACCTGCAAAAGCCCTTATTTTACAACCTTTAACTTTCGTTTGTATGTTATCAATGAAAACCCAGTACGCGTTGCAGGCACTCATGTACATGGCACAGGAAAAACGGGATACACCAGTATTGATTGCTGAAATAGCGGTCAAAAAAAATATTCCACTCAAGTTTCTTGAAAACATATTGCTTCAACTTAAAAACTCCGGAATTTTAGCCAGTAAAAAAGGTAAGGGCGGAGGCTATTTATTTGCCCATCCACCTGAAAGCATACGATTAGCTACCATTATGCGTTTAATTGATGGCCCGATTGCATTGCTACCATGTGTTAGTCTTAATTTTTATGCTAAATGTAAAAATTGCGATGAAAATTTTTGTGGATTAAACAAGGTTATGATAGACGTTAGAGATGCATCACTCGCCATTTTAGAAACACAAACTGTTGCTGATATAGCAAAACAAAAACCTGACTAGTAAAGCAAAATCTAATGCTATTATGTTCCAAATGAAATCCCTGCTTTTTACAAAAAGTTTAATTGCCAGCGCTATTATTGCTTTACCATTTTTTGCCCGTGCTCAGCAAGGTAAAAATGAATTTAAAGTAAACCTATCCTCATTTGTTACCAAAGGTTTTGGACTTCAATACGAGCGGCAGATTGGTAAAAAATTTACTATAGCGCTGGGCTATTCAATGATACCCGAAGGCAAAATTGCCTTTCAGTCCGTTATAGAAGATCTTGTTGACGACCCCGACATTAAAGTGGGTGACTTTAGATTGGGCACCTCAATTATTACCCCGGAACTGAGGTGGTATGTAGGTAAAAAAGGTGCCTTTCATGGTTTCTACCTGGCCCCTTACGGACGCTTTTCAACCTATACACTACAAATACCGGTAAGTTTTAATTCTGCAATAGATAAACGCACAGCCTTGTTCGATGGCAAATTGAAAAACAGCCTTGGTGGGTTAATGCTGGGCAGCAATTTCAAATTGGGCAAAAGGTTAACCCTTGACTGGTGGATTCTCGGTGCCGGCATTGGTTCGGCCTCTGGCAGTTTAATTGCTGCAACTCCTTTAAATGCTTTGGAGCAAAAAAATCTCAAAGACGAGCTCGACAGTATAGACGTTCCGTTTACTACCATTGAAAGTACCGTTAACAGCAATGGTGCCATTGTAAAAACTACCGGCAGTATGGCTGGTATAAGAGGCCTCGGGCTAAACCTGGGCATCAGGTTTTAGTTAGAACATCAACCGATCCCAAAAGAATTTTTAATGCAATTATGGTGAACAAGGGGTAAAAAAGTGGGTCAGATTTTTTTGGACCTGGCAGTTTTACTACTATATTTCATCGTTGCCACAGTCTATCCCGCACTTGCGGGGCTCAATTGGAATGTAGTCTTTCTTAGCATCGAGTTCACCCTGAGCCTGTAACCGGGATTACCTTGAGTTTATCGAAGGTGTTCACCCTAAGCCTGTCGAAGGTGTTCACCCTAAGAATGTCGAAGGTGTTCGCCCTAAGCCTGTCGAAGGTGTTCACCCTGAGAATGTTGAAGGTGTTCATCCTGAGAATGTCGAAGGCGTTCACCCTGAGCCTGTCGAAGGGCACCCTTTTACTGTTCTTTCTTTATTGACTTCCAACGTGATGACGATACGGGTTAAAATGTAACCGGGTCGTTTTTTGCTGCCAACCCCTTGCCAATATAGCGCAACTTTACTAACCTGGATCGTCGAATTCTTTTAGCAAATAAAGTAT
>JAJAYD010000023.1 GCA_026786345.1 Chitinophagaceae bacterium | reverse complement strand
CTGGTCCTTTCCACACCAACATTTTGTTTTTTACGGCTATCGCCGGAAGTTATTTCTGCCATCACATGTAGTTTTAAATTAGATGCCTGGAGCAATTCTTTCCATAAATAAAAGCCTTTTTTAAATCGCAAAACATCGTTTTACTTAGTGCCTATACGCTACTATTCCTGATATATGGAATCAAAAAAGCGAAACCTTTTAGAGTTTCGCTTTTGTTCATTTTAGAATATTCAGTCCAATTACAAACCCGCTTTTTTTCTAATAATGTTTAAAGCAGCCCCTGCAACAAACCACTCAATTTGTTGCTGGTTGTAGGTATGGTTTACCGTTATTCTTTCAGTAATTCCGTTTGAATGAAGTAAGGCAACAGTTAATGGCTGATCGGGTGCGAAAGAGGTTAATCCTTCAATATCAATGATATCATCTTCCTGTATCTTATCATAGTCTTCCTTGTTTGCAAAAGTTAACGCCAGCATGCCTTGCTTCTTTAAATTCGTTTCATGTATACGGGCAAATGATTTTACCAATATGGCACGAACCCCTAAAAACCTCGGCTCCATGGCAGCATGTTCACGGCTTGAACCTTCGCCATAGTTTTCATCACCCACAACAATAGAACCTATGCCTGCAGCTTTATATGCCCTTGCCGTGGCGGGTACGGGTCCGTATTCACCCGTCAGTTGATTTTTTACTCTGTCAACACTATCATTAAAACTATTGAGCGCACCAATAAGCATGTTATTCGAAATGTTATCGAGGTGGCCACGGAATTTTAACCAAGGACCAGCCATCGAAATATGATCGGTAGTACACTTTCCCTTTGCCTTAATAAGTAAGCGCAGGTTTTTGACATCGGTACCTTCCCATGCCTTAAAGGGCTCCAACAATTGTAAACGCTGGCTTTCACTACTAACCAAAACCTCTACAGTATTACCATCTTCGGCAGGCGCCTGGTAACCTGCATCTTCAACTGAAAAACCGTTGGGTGGCACTTCAACTCCGGTTGGCTCATCCAGCATAACTTCTTGTCCGTCTTCGTTGGTTAAGGTATCGGTTAACGGATTGAAGGTTAAATTACCTGCAATAGCAAAAGCCGTTACGATTTCTGGCGAAGCCACAAACGCATGTGTACCTGCATAACTATCGTTGCGTTTTGCAAAGTTTCTGTTGAAGGAAGTGATGATAGAATTTTTACGATTAGGGTCGTCAATGTGACGGGCCCACTGGCCAATACAAGGTCCACAGGCATTAGCCAATACTACACCACCCATGCTGTCGAACGTATCAAGAAAACCATCTTTCTCCACGGTATATCTTACCTGCTCACTACCGGGGGTTATGGTAAATTCTGACTTTGTTTTTAATTTTTTATCTACTGCCTGTTTGGCTATGGAGGCCGACCGGCTTATGTCTTCGTAAGATGAGTTGGTACAGCTACCTATCAAAGCAACCTCCAACGTTTCGGGCCAGTTATTAGCCCTTACCGCTTCAGCAAATTTGCTGATGGGCCATGCAAGATCCGGAGTGTAAGGTCCGTTAACATGTGGTTCAAGTGTGTTGAGGTCAATCTCTATAACCTGGTCGTAAAAATTTTCAGGGTTTGCATACACCTCATCATCGGGGCGTAAATGCTGTCTTATTTCGTCAGCAAGTCCAGCAATATCTTCTCTGTCAGTTGCTTTTAAGTAAGTGCTCATTTTTTCATCGTAAGCAAAAACGGAGCAGGTGGCGCCAATTTCAGCACCCATATTACAAATGGTGGCTTTACCGGTTGCACTTAGTCCATCGGCGCCATCACCAAAATATTCTACAATAGCGCCGGTACCACCCTTAACGGTTAAAATACCTGCTACTTTCAAAATAATATCCTTCGAGCTGGTCCAGCCATTTAGCCTGCCGGTTAGTTTTATACCAATAAGTTTAGGCCATTTTAGTTCCCACGCCAGGCCTGCCATAACATCACTGGCATCTGCACCGCCTACACCAATTGCCAGCATACCCAAACCACCGGCATTAGGGGTATGACTATCTGTACCAATCATCAATCCGCCGGGAAAAGCATAATTCTCTAACACCACCTGGTGAATAATGCCTGCACCAGGTTTCCAAAATCCTAAACCATATTTATTACATACCGAAGATAAAAATTCATAAACTTCCCTGTTTGTGCTCAATGCAGTAGTAAGGTCTTCTTTGGCACCAGTCTTCGCTTGTATAAGGTGATCGCAATGTACCGTACTTGGTACGGCAACCTGTGCTCTTCCTGCCTGCATAAATTGTAGCAATGCCATCTGGGCTGTTGCATCCTGCATGGCTACACGATCCGGGGCAAAATCAACATAATCTTTGCCCCGCTGGAAAGGTTTGGTTTCCATATCAACATGCAAATGGGCAAAAAGAATTTTCTCGGCTAAAGTTAAAGGACGTCCAACCAATTTGCGGGCTGCGTCAATTTTGACAGGCAATTCGTTGTAAACTTTCCTTATCATTTCTATATCAAATGCCATGAGATTTTAATGATTTTAAAAGGTGAGAAAATAGATGCGCAAATCTACATTAAATCGCCCCTTATATGAAATGAGATTTATAAGAATTACGTTCGTAATTTATTTAAATTGCAACAATACAAAGCAGCCTTTATTAATTATAACCAAAAAAGGGAAATATGAATAAGATTCGAAGAATGATTGAATTTCAGGCGTTCGGGGTTTGCTCAGTCATAGGAGAAAAAATGGGAATAGCAACCAGCAGAATCAGAATGTGGTTTATTTATATATCCTTCATCACTTTTGGTTCTCCTCTTATTATATATATGGTTCTTGCCTTTTGGATCAATATTAAAACCTACATCTATTCAGCAAAAAGAAACCCGTTGCGGTATTTATAAGCATAAAACAAATTGGTAAGGTGCTAAAAATTGAATACAACCATACTGACTATGCTGAATTACTGAAGGACTTCGCCAGTTTTTTTAAATGTAAATGTGAGGGTAATACCCTTAACCTTCCGCCGCATATTGCTGATGGTTATATGAAGCTGGTGGAATTGCCCAACGGGCTCCAGGGCATCATCAGCAATTATACGGTACACCAGGAAATCTTGTTTCAACGTAACAAAATCAACAAGGATTATTTTACGCTTCGCTTTGATGAAGTTTTGATACCAGATATTTTGGCTGAAGAAAAAAGTGATGCACCAACAGATATCAATACCATAAGATCGGCAGTGTACCTGGGAAGTGCCAAGTTTGACTGGTTATTTTTAAGCACCAGGGGAACAAAGGTTAAAGGGGTTAATATTTTTTTTAGTAAAGAATGGCTTGAGAACTTTTTAGCTGTAGAAAGCGTTGGTGATATGATTAAAAAATACCTCAGCTTAAAAATGAGTGCTTTTAATTATGAGCCTATGGACATGGAGTATAAGAGAATACTGGCCGAGATTGTGAACAGTAATGATGAAGACACTTTTAGTTCGATGGTGGTTCAAAACAGGATTATGTTGTTGCTGGAGCGTTTCTTTACACGCATTTATTATAAAATGAGCGACATGCATTTTGATGTGAAGCTCACCAATGAAGACATTAACAGCATTAAACAAGTAGCAAAAAATCTGTTAGAGGATTTTTCAGTAGAACCCCAGGGGATAAGTAAATTGGCTAAGATGGCTGCCATGAGCCCTTCGAAATTAAAAATCAGCTTTAAAGAAATATATGGTATACCTATTTACCAATATTTTCAAAAGCATAGAATGAATAAAGCAAAGGCGATGTTGTTATCGCAGAAATATACGGTAAAAGAAGTAGGCATAGAGTTGGGCTATAATAACCTGAGCAACTTTGCAAAGGCATTTAAAAAATCGTTCGACCAGTTACCAAGCGATTTATTGGGCAGGGATTAATCTATAAATATTCTATAAAATACGTATGCTAACGGATGTTGAATTTGAAGAACCTGATTATGTTGAATATGTTCGCCAATTTGCCGACGTATTCAAAGTAAGGCTTACAGGTAATCATTTAAATATTTCGGCGCACCTGGGCTCTGGGTTTATCTGGGCCGAAAAACTGCCTGGTGGTATTTCGGTTTTAATTATTCATGCTACGCTCAACCAGGCATTTACCTTTACACAAAAGGCTGTTAGTGACAACTTTTATTCGCTGCAATTTAACGAGTTTGGAACCGTTACAGCTAAGGGTGCACCCCACAAAAACAGGCAAACCCACCAACAACAATCTACCGTTTGCTTAACGCATACGCTAACACCCTGCAAGTATATTTTACCTGAAGGTGTGCTGGTAAAATCGGTTTGCATCTACTTTAATAAATCACAGCTTTCAAGTTTATTAGGTGCCCGCGCAATGGAAGAAATGCTTACTAAATACTTTCCTTTTTTAATTTCGAACGTAAGTTTTGAACCCATAGCCACAGACTATCGTGTATCGCTCAACGAATTATTGGTTGATAAAATTGAGGTGCCCCTTCGCTTAAATTTTATTCAAAACCGGGTTTTGTTACTGCTCGAAAAATTTATAATCAACCAGTTTGCCAAAGGCGATGTAACCAACACTAAAATGAAACGTACCGACGATGAAACGCTGCGTTTAATGAAAGTAGAAGCATTGTTGGTTAACAATTTTGCGGTGGCTCCTCCTACCATTGATGAGTTATCGCGATTATCTGCCATGAGCCCTACCAAGCTAAAAAACGATTTTAAAAACATGTACCGCCTTCCGATATATGTGTATTATCAAAAGAACAGGATGATAAAAGCCAAGGCATTAGTGCTCACCGGCAAATACTCCATTAAGGAAGTAGGTGTAATGGTAGGTTACTCAAACCTGAGCCATTTTGCCAACACATTTAAAAAAGAATTTGGTATTCTCCCCAGCGAAGTATCTGCTAAAGACGGTGTGTTGGTGTATAATTCCTGATTATTTTAGACGTATCCTCTTTTTTGATAGCCTGCAAGTTGTGAAGATATCGGTGTAAGAAATCTCCACAATTATGTCCGATTGGGGCATTAGTGTGTTTTTTATGACTATCTTTTAGTCAAGAATTAATAGAGTTTTACTGTGCTAACAATGAAGGCCGTTTTGATCTATGAATTTTAACCCCCAAAAAAATGCCCCGGTAACGGGGCAATTTTTTTATGCTATTACGGCTTTTCTAATTTTAAGTAGTTGTACCAGCAACTCTTCCAGCAAATTCAAACGTAACATGTTTGCACCGTCGCTTTTTGCTACAGCCGGGTTGGGGTGTGTTTCTATGAACAAACCGTTTGCACCGGTTGCAATAGCTGCTTTGGCTATGGTTCCAATTAATTGTGGATTTCCACCGGTTACGCCGCTGGTTTGATTTGGCTGTTGCAAGCTGTGTGTGCAGTCCATAATTACCGGTACGCCGTGCCCTTGCATAATGG
>JAJAYD010000022.1 GCA_026786345.1 Chitinophagaceae bacterium | reverse complement strand
GTTTTAATGGCATTAAGTCTTGTCTGGTAGGAAAAGTAATAGATGCCGCTACATACAACGGTGAGGATAAAGAACGCGAATAAAGAAAAGAGCAGGGTAATGCGTAAACGTACCGGCATGGTCAGTAGGTTTCTTTTAAAATATAGCCCATGCCTACCTGCGTGTGAATCAGCTTTTGCGAGAAGGGCTTGTCCACCTTGTTACGCAGGTAGCTGATATAAACATCAATCACATTTGTATTGGTATCAAAATCTATGTCCCATACATTCATGGCAATATCGGCACGGCTTACCACCCGGTTTTTATTGCGAAGTAAATATTCCAGCAATTGAAATTCTTTAGCGGTAAGATTAATGCCAGCGTTGTCTCTCTTTACTTCCTTGCTGTCTAAATTCATTTCCAAATCACCGGCTTTTAAAATGGTACCTGTGGGCAAGGTTTGGTGCATGGTTCTTTTTAACAGCACCCTTATTTTCATAAGCAATTCTTTAAACTCAAAAGGCTTAATAATATAATCATCTGCGCCGGCGTCGTAACCTTCAATTTTATCGTTTAATGAGCTGAGTGCCGTAAGCATAATCACGGGTATTTGTGCATTGTGCTGGCGAATGATTTTGCAAAGCTCATAACCATTCATGCCCGGCAGGTTGATGTCAAGCACCACGAGGTTAAACGGGAAGGTTTCAAAAAGCTTCAGCCCTATTTTGCCGTCATACGCTACATCTACTTCATAGCCGTTTTCACCGAGGCCCAGTTTCAATGTATCCGCAATTTTCGGCTCATCTTCTACTACTAAAATTCTTCTCTCTTCCATGTGCCTGATACGATTTGGGGCAAGATACTAACTCTATTTCGTGTGGTTCTCCAACGTGTTGTTCCATTCAAAATTATTACGTTCTTCCCTGCTATAAGCTTTATCTCTATAAATTTTACCCCGACCCGGCAAACGCTTTAGCGTTTTATAAAAGCTTTGCATAGCCATTTTAATGGTTTGTTTTTATAGGTGAGCAGCCCCGCTTTTGCGAGGTTTTTTTTTGTGCGGGTGCTTATGAATGAAGTTATAATTTTAGGGGCAGTTTAATTATTTGTGAACGTATTTTACGCTATCAATTTTATCTACTTTTTAAATGGAAGCAATACAAGTCAGCAACAGAAAAATATTAAGGCCAAAACTTCTTTTGTTTGATGTATATGAAACCCTTCTGGATATGAGTTTAGTACAGAAAAGAGTAAATAGTTTGTTAGACAATAAGCGGGGTTATGCTTTTTGGTTTGAACTCTTCATGCAATATTGCTTTGTTGACAATTGTATAGAGCAGTTTAACCCTTTCCCGGAGATTGCCAGGGCCACGCTTCAGATGGCCGCAAAAGCATTAGGTGAAAAAGTAGCGGATAGCGAAATAGAAGACCTGTTGTTGCTTTTGAAACATTTACCGGTAAAAGAAGGCGTAGCATCAGGATTGTCTTTGCTGCATGACCAGGGTTATCGCATAGCGGCACTTACAAATTCGGCGCAGCAAATTGTAGAAGACCGTATGGAACGCACCGGCCTGATTTCCTACTTTGAAAAAGTGCTGAGTGCGGAACATGTCGGTAAATATAAACCGTCGCTGGAGGTGTATCAATGGGCGACTAACCAATTAGGCGTTGAACCGGCAGAGGTGCTATTGATATCGGCGCACGGTTGGGATATTGCCGGCGCCTGCAATGCCGGCATGCATACCGCTTATATTTTGCAGGATTCGCAAATGCTATATCCGCTTGCGCCTACGCCTGCCTTGCAGGCCCGCAGTATTGAAGATCTTGCGCGGGAAATAAAAAAGTTCTTTGGGGAATAAAAAACTCGTGTAAGCGAAATAGAAGCTAAATCATCGAAATGAAAAATAAGTGAAATGAGCACCCTGGATTCAGACTTAAAAGTGCACATTAGTTTTTTGCTGTGACCTGATCCAAAACCTGCGAAAATACTTTGTAGCAGCGTGCCTTGTAGCCAAACAACAAATTATAACCTTTAGAAACGATGTTTCACTGATATAAAGGCCGGGCAAGAAATTGACTCGAAGAAGAAAAAAAGAAAGCTCCGAAAATTCGGAGCTTTTTAATATGGTGCCCAGGACTGGATTCGAACCAGCACATCCTTGCGAACGCTGCCACCTGAAGGCAGTGCGTCTACCAATTTCGCCACCTGGGCAATACATTCATCAATCTTTTTTCAGGATTGCAAATATCAGAAAAATCATGGTGCCTGCCAACATCGTTTTATTAATTTACGTTTCGGTGCGGCTGCTTTTCCAGCCAATAAGCAGCACCCCTATCACCACCAGCGCTGTTCCTGCCAATTGTTCAAAAAAAATCTTCTCACCCAAAATTAAATGAGCCTGTATAATGGTGGAAACCGGTCCGATGCCCGAAATAATGGCTACGTTATTGGAGCCGATCTTCTTTAAACCATACGATATCATAAAACTGGGTAACACCGTGGCTACCACACCCAGAAGCAAACCATACCACCACAAACCACTTCCTGAATTTAAATGCTGAAAATTTCCGCGTAAGGTAAAATGCATGAAGATGCCGGTGGTGGCGGCCAGCATAGCGTAGGCTGTAAACTTTGCGGCTCCTACAAGCGGAATAACCTTACCGCTGCCTGCTATATAAATTGAGTAGGTAACCGCACATAGAAACACCAGAAAACTGCCCCGGTATAAATTTGGATTTATCTCTTTCAGGTTTACCTCCCCATAAAATGCGTAAGCTATACCGGCATAGGTTAGCACCAAGGCAACCATTTGCCTTTTAGAAATATGCTGCTTAAATACAAACACATTGATCAGTACTGCAAAGGTGGGGTAGAGGAAGAGGATCAATCTTTCGAGCCCGGCAGAGATATATTGTAACCCGGTAAAATCGAGCAGGCTACTAAAATAATAGCCAAACAAGCCCAAAGTGATTACATACACCCATTGGAGCCGGCTAATTTTTACGTTCCCCTTTTTTTGTCCATACACAAATGCTACTACCAGGTAAAAAGGTAGCGCAAAGATCATTCGAAGAGTCAGCAAACTCAGTGCATCGGTAGTGGTAGCAGCAAAAGCCAGCTTTACAAAAATGGCCTTCGTACTAAAAAATACCGCCCCCGCAAAGGTTATGGTAATACCAACAAGAGAAATTTTATGGGAAGATTGAGCTGCGATAAGAATGAGTGAGTTGTGAGTTGTGAGTTGTTGTGAATTGTGAATAATGGAGAGTGAATAATGAATAGTGAATAATGAATAGTGAATAGTTGAATAGTGAATGGTGACAGGTAACGCTACACTCGCAACTCTCCTCATTCCTCATTCAAAATTTAGCATTCAACATTCAGCATAAAAAACCATCCAACATTCAGCATAAAAAACCATCCAACATTCAGCATAAAAAACCATTCAACATTCAACATTTAGCCTTCAACATAATAAACCCAATACGCTTTCCGCTTCCAGGTTTGCCGCATTAAACCACCGGATTGAAGCATCTTTTTTAAACCACGTCATCTGCCGTTTTGCATACTGGCGGGTATTGATTTTAATGCGTTCAACAGCTTCGGGTAAACTGAGTTTCCCCTTTAAATGATCGAACAGCTCGCGGTAGCCAACCGTATGCAATGCATTCAGATGTTGTAGAGGCAGCAGTGCTTTTACTTCGTCTAACAAGCCATCAACCATCATCTGGTCTACCCTTAACTTGATCCGTTCGTTCAAAACATTGCGTGGCAACTCCAACCCTATCTTAATAATATTGAAAGGTCGTTCTGCCTCATTACCTGTCCTGAAACTGGTAATAGATTTACCTGACGTTTGTAACACCTCCAATGCCCTTAACAACCTGTGCGGATTTTGTTGTTCGGCCATTTTCCAAAATGCCAGGTCTTTTGCCTTCACTTCGCTTTGTAGCCAATCCAATCCTTTTGCCTGGTAAGCTTCGGTTAATTGCTGCCTTATTTCTGCCGGTGTTTGCGGAATGGAGTCAATGCCTTCGCAAAAAGCTTTTATGTACAAACCCGTACCGCCCACGCAAATGGCTGTGTTGCTTTTCTCAAAAATTTTTTCAACAACATTCAGGGCATATTGCTCATAAACACCTGCATTTACCGCATCGTGTACCGAATGCGAATTGATAAAATAATGATAGACCGCAGCCAGCTCTTTATCAGAAGGTTTGGCAATGCCGATGTTTAATTCCTTATAACATTGGCGGCTGTCGGCCGAAAGTATTTGTGTATTAAAATGCCTTGCAAGCTGTATGGAAAATGCTGTTTTTCCAACAGCGGTAGGTCCGCAGACTACAATAACCGTCCTGGAGTTTTTATGCATAACAAAGGTGAATTACACCTTTAAAAATCAAACTTGTTTTTTTGAAATAATGCTTAAAATTCTTCTTTACCCTCTTCTTCCTGTTCACCCTCTGAAGCATCTTCTTCTATATCTTCCCCTTCGCCTTCACGGCCAAAGCCTTCGGCTGAAGCAGAGAGGTCATATTTTTCTTCTATGTCTATAAATTTATCTCCCAACAAACCTTTTGTGCCGTACTGTGCCGGTGCAATGCCTTCGGTACGGGTTGTTGATGGATAAGTTACTTTAGCGCTTTCCTCTTTACTCACATTTATCAACTCAACCAAAAACACCCATTTGCGGGTAAAGTCGTATTCCATTATAAATTTCTGGTTGGGATCTTTTATCTCACTGCCAATGGTCACTTCGCTCATGATCAAAGGTTCGGCCTGGTAAGCCTTATCGTACTTTTCTAAAGTAATCTCGCGGCCACGCTGCCAATTGTCGTTACTGCGGTAAAATGTAGCCTGGTGCTTACTATCAAAATCGTACGATTTTAAAATAGCTCCATGTAAATCTGCAAAAGTTTGGGTATGTTTTATTACAATGTCCCTGTAAACACTCTCGTCTTCTTCAAAATATGCTCTGAACTTTAATACGGCCATTTTATAGAAATAGGTTTAAAAATAGTAAAGCTAACAGATAATTTTTGGTTTAAGACACTTACAGCATCCATTGCAACGCATTGAAAGTAAAACCCTTTTAAAGTTGAAATTTTAAACTCAATAATAAAAATTAGCTGGTCAACTTACAAAACGGGCAACCATCTTTTATCTAGACCCATAAATACAAACATAACGCCAACCCTGGTTGGTAAGTATATGGGTTGGCTGTTTAAAGAATGAAGTGATTAGTTGGCAACACTAAGGTCAAGTTCCAGTCCTTTCTCAATCATAAAGGCATGGGCGGCCTCATAGTTGTTTGGTATAATGCCTTCCAATATCGCTTCGCGGATGGCGTCTTTTATGATACCCACTTTTTTACCCGGTGGCAGATTAAAAGTCTCCATGATCATTTCGCCGGTAACGGGCGGCTGCCAGTTGCGAACCTTATCGCTTTCTTCTACCTCGAACAATCGCTGCTGAACCATCCCGAAGTTTTGTAAAAACCGTTTCACTTTTTGCTTATTCTTACTGGTGATGTCGGCTTTGCATAGCATCATCAAAGCTTCAATGTCGTCGCCGGCATCGAACAACAACCTGCGGATGGCGCTGTCGGTAATATTTTCTTTGGTAAGGCTAATGGGACGTAGATGCAACTCAACCAATTTTTGCACAAACCTCATTTTTTCGTTTAAAGGCAGCTTTAGTTTATTAAAGATTTTAGGCACCATCCGTGCACCCGCCACTTCGTGCCCGTGAAAGGTCCAGCCGTGCCCGTCTTCAAACTTTTTTGTTGCTGGTTTGCCTATATCGTGTAACAGGGCCGCCCATCTTAACCAAAGATCGTTGGTGTGCCTGCTGATATTATCCAGCACCTGCAGGGTATGATAAAAGTTGTCCTTATGCCCATGGCCATCAATATATTCGGCCCCGGCCAAATCAATCATCTGGGGAAAAATCACCTCCAATAATCCGGTGGTAAACAGTAGCGCCCAACCTATGGAAGGCTTTGGGCTTAACATGATCTTATTCAACTCATCGGTTATTCTTTCCTGCGAAACTATTTTTAGCCGGGCTTTATTATCGGTTATCGCCTGCAGGGTTTTATCGTCGATTGTAAAGTGTAATTGCGAGGCAAAACGTATGGCTCTTAAAATGCGGAGTGGATCATCGCTAAAAGTTTGAAGTGGCTCAAGTGGGGTGCGAATTGTTTTGGATTCAATATCGTTCAGGCCGTTAAACGGATCAACTATGTCGCCAAAGCCTTTATCGTTAAGCTTAATTGCCAACGCATTAATGGTAAAATCGCGACGGTTCTGGTCATCTTCGAGGCTACCGGGTAACACTTCCGGTTTGCGGCTTGCTTGGTTGTAGCTCTCTTTTCTTGCTCCAACAAACTCAATATCAAAATCGCCTACACGAATGTGTGCGGTACCAAAATTTTTAAAAAAGGAAAGGTGTGGGTGGGGATGAAAACGGCGGGAAACTTTTTCGGCGAGTTTAATACCATCGCCCAAACAAACAATATCGGCATCTTTGGTTGGCCGGCCTATAATTTTATCGCGAACAAAGCCACCTATCAGGTAGGCAGGCATGTTAAGTTGAGTGGCTGTGTGGCCAATCGTTTCAAATATCTCTTTTTCTTTTTCGCTAAATGCTATCAACATGATAGCGGCAAATATACAATGAGCGCTTTAACGGTTGAGGATGTCGGTTAGAGATCCAACCTGTAAAAAATCGAAAAAAAAATTATTCAAACTCCAGCTCATTGCTAAAACTTTCCCAACCCGATGTTGAGGTTGAAAACGACTTGGGAAAATATTGCCCCGATTGTTTTGCTGAACGTGTGTAAAGCGTTGTATTAATGGAAGGCTGGCTCTTCTCTTTCAGTTCGCGTAATTCCATAAACTCTCTTGCGGCAGCTACTGTGGTCTGCGGTATTTCAAATGTCGTTTTCTGCATAGTGGTAGGTTTAGAATGATGTATCGCAATTTTATTGCCAAACATGCAATGCATAAACGTATACCTGATAAAAAAATTTCAGCTCCCAAAATTTATTTCCTGAGTACCGTAACATTACCCTTGCCATTCCATTTAATGATAGCAGAAGCCGAGGCAATTCCTACATCTTGTTGCCGGAATTTTACGGTGTAGTCAACTTGTTGCACCAATTGCGGATTTACCTGGCTGAAATTTTGGGGCGTAGGCTCCCCATGAAAATTGGCAGAAGTGGCCACTATAGGTTTACGGAAACGTTTTATAAGGTGACGGCAAAAATCTTCATGAGCTATACGAATGGCAATGTTTCCATCGCTGTCTAAAACCTCGTCGGCCACATTAAGGCCATCGTTATAAATTACCGTGGTGGGTCGTGTTTGCTGCTGTAAAAAATTAAATAATTCCATGTCGGGACCTGCCACATATTGTAATACATCTCTTTCAGTGGACAGTAAAACAATCAATCCCTTTTGACCGGGCTTGCCTTTTAGCCGGATCAGTTTTTTGACTGCATTGTCGTTGGTGGCATCGCAACCCAATCCCCAAACTGTATCGGTTGGGTACAGAATAGTGCCACCCGCATGCAAAACCTCCAGGCAGCGTTCCAGGTCAGTTGTAAAATCTTTCATTACAAGCGAAGATAAATCTGCATAATAGCCGCAGCACATTTGGCAGGTGTAAAATTTTGAGCATGATGGTAACCCTTTTCAATCATAGTTTCAACCAGGGCAGCATTGGTTGACAGTTCCATTAAAGCATGGGCAATTTGTTCAGGGGAGTATGGATCAATATAAAAAGCAGCATCTCCGCCAGTTTCGGGCATGCACGAAATGTTAGAAGTTATTACCGGCGTACCGCTCCACAGGGCTTCTAAAACGGGTATTCCAAAACCTTCAAAAATTGATGGGTAGATCATTCCGGTGGCCATTTGGTAAATAGCCGGAAAATCGGTTGCCTGCCGAAAACCCATAGACGATTGTGCAGAGGGCTGATCGGATAAGAAAATGATTTTTGAGGAAAGGCCGTGCCCGTTTATAAATTTTACAACCTCCGTTTTGTAATGGTCACCCTCTCCTATAACCACCAATGGTATAGCCAATTTATCCTGTAACAGCGCATAAGCTTTGCAAATATTCAACAGGTTTTTACGTTCGATGATGGAGCCCACATATAAAAAATATTGTTCAGGCAACTGGTACAAATTCTTTACCCGTTGTTCTTCTTCCAAAGAAACTTTTTGCTCAAAAATGGGATTACAACTTTGGTAACAGATGTGGATTTTCTCCGGGGGAATTTTGTAAAAATGTATGATGTCGTCTTTGGTTTGTTGGCTGATGGCAATAATTAGATCGGCGTTTCTACAGGCATAGGTAAACTTCTTTCGATAGATCTGCACATCAATCCATTTGTATTGGTTTGGGTAACGTTCAAAAATAAGGTCGTGTATGGTAACCACTGTTTTGATGCCTGTTGCTTTGATACCCAGAGGAATTTCGTGGCTCAACCCATGGTAAATATTGATACTTAGTTTTTCAAGATCGGTTTTCACCCAATTGCTTCTCCATAACGATTTAAAGGTTTTAACCAGCAATCCTTTTGGCGTAACATCATGAACATTTGTGTACGCACTGCTGTCAAACCGATTGGTTAGTTTTGGCGCACACAAATAATATTCGTGTTCCGGATAAAACGTTGCCAGCGACGAAATAAGGGTTCTGCTGTAATGACCCAGACCCGTTCCATTTTGATAAGCACGTTTGGCATCGAAAGCTATTCGCAATAAAGTACCGGTTACATTTTTATCTGGTGAAAGCATATGAGTTGCCAAAGTTAATTTAGAATATGGAAGTGATGGAATACAAGAGGGAAGACCGATATGGAATATGCAAAATCGCATGCTCATGTATTGCCATGCTTTGCATGCTTACATCTGATGGCCAACAGGCAATACCAGGTAAAGCAAATAATAAATACGACCGTTTTCTGGATTCACCTTTTCCTGCAATGGATTTTGAAACGATTGATAGTTCCATTTTTAATACATCGGCACTTGCACACAAAACTGTGTATGTTGATTTCTGGTTTACTGCATGTCCTCCCTGCCTGAAACAAATACCCTACGCAAAACAACTGCATGCTTATTTTGCCTCTGACACCAATGTGGTGTTCCTGAATGTATGCATTGAAAATGTCGATAGAAAACAGGTTTGGAAAACCATGGTAAAGGAAAAAGCCATTGGGGGAATTAATGTATTTTATGCCCGTAACCGTCCACAAAAAATTAACCTGCTCAGGCAATTTAATATTGTTGATTATCCAACCTGTTTACTGCTGAACAATCTATATGTTATAGGATATGATGCACCCGCACCATCCGAAAAAGGATGGGTGCATTGGGCCATTTACGAGGCTACGAAAAATATTCCCTTACCAACATCGTACGCTTTACTGGCTGATAAAAGCAAAGTTGCCAATGATTATCTATATGAAAACTGGTCTTTAATTGAAGGTAGCAAAGGCCCATAACAACAAGATGCAATTTAAATAGTAGCAGAGTTTACATGATTAATAAATAGATAGAATTAAGCAATTAACTCGCAAACTTCTTCAAGAAATATTCACACCTCTCAACAGTTATTGAAATAGGACATCAGCCGGTTGGGTGCCGAGCGAAGGCGTTCCGAAATTCGGAACCGAAACATTGCGAAGCAGTTTCGGAAAAAAAGACCCGATAAAATCCTATCGTGTGGACACAAATGTTTGAAAGTCAAATTTTTAAATTTCATAAATAGAAAACAGCGAATTGCTCCAGCGGAGCATCCTGTTTATAGTAAATCTGAATTTAAAGTTCTTCGGCTCCGTAGGTGCCGCCTGTCATAGGAGTAATTAGGAAGCACCTACGGAGCTTTGATATTTGTTTTTGAACGATTTCTATAAACAGGATGCTCTTACAGAGCAAAAAGAAAAAGCAAAAAAAGATGTGTCCACACGACAGGATAAAATCGGGAGAATCCTATTTCAATAACGAAGGCACCCGGCTTGAGCTCTGATGTGAGTTTTTGTACGCTTTGTTAATGAAATACCTAATTCTATAAATGGCAATGTGCATAGGAAAAGCTGCCATAAAAAGATACAGTAGAAGTGAGTTCCGATAAACCGAAATAAATATGACACCCGTCCGAATGGCTGGCCGGGCGGGCCCGTCCGAACGGATGTTATCCTGGCGGGCTCCTTTCTAATTGCTGGCCGGGCGGGCAACCGGGGCTTAATAAAGGAACTAATGCCCGTTACCAAAAAAGAGACAATTTAAAATCCACCCAACACCCATATTACCGGGCTCAACTTTATTTATCCTTGTATTTTTGCCGCAAATTTTTACAATGGAATTAAAAGATTTAATACAGCAGGCTTTTGCAAGCCGCGAATTATTAAAAACACATCGTTACGAGGCTGCCGTTAGAGAAGTAATTGAAGAAGTAGATAAGGGCAGGTTACGTGTGGCAGAACCTGGTGAGAATGGTTGGGTTGTAAACGAATGGGTGAAGCAGGCTATCTTAATGTACTTTGGCATACAGCAAATGGAAACTTTTACTTTGCCTCCATTTGAGTTTTACGATAAGATGAAATTGAAAAGCAATTACAAAGAATTAGGCGTAAGAGCCGTGCCACATGCAGTTGCCCGTTATGGCGCTTACCTGGCAAAAAATGTGGTACTGATGCCCAGTTATACCAACATAGGCGCTTATGTAGATGAAGGAACTATGGTAGACACCTGGGCCACAGTGGGCAGTTGTGCCCAGATTGGTAAAAATGTTCACCTGAGTGGTGGCGTAGGCATTGGTGGTGTGTTAGAACCATTACAGGCAAGCCCCGTTATTATTGAAGATGGATGTTTTATAGGTAGCCGTGCTATTGTGGTTGAAGGTGTAATTGTTGAAAAAGAAGCTGTACTGGGTGCCAATGTGGTGCTTACGCAATCAACTAAAATAATTGATGTTAGTGGCGATGAGCCTGTTGAATATAAAGGTCGGGTACCCGGTCGTAGTGTAGTAATACCCGGTAGTTATTTAAAAAAATTTCCTGCGGGAGCATACAATGTTAGCTGCGCACTTATTATTGGAAAGCGCAAGGCAAGCACCGATTTAAAGACCAGCCTCAACGATGCCCTGAGAGATTTTAATGTTTCAGCATAGTGAGTGGTGAATGGTGAGTAGTCAGTAGTCAGTAGTCAGTGGTCATTGGTCATTGGGCATTGGTCAGTAGTCATTGGTCATTCACATTTCACGATTAATTATTCACCCTTCGCTCTTCATTATTCATTATTTACTATTTACATGCCAGATTTTTCTAAAAAAAGTAAGGTGATCGTCACCTGCAATAAGCGCCTTTCGCCTTACCTGCAGCAAGAAATTGCAACGCTCGGTTTTGAAATAAAAAAAACATTTGCTACGTACGTCGAAATTTTTGCCAGCCTCAACGAGTGCATCCGTTTAAACCTTCAGTTACGGTGTGCCAGCCAGGTGTTATACCAGTTAAAACAATTTTCGGCCAATCATCCCAATACTTTATACGATGAGTTGAAGAAAATTGAATGGGAGCACATTATTCCGGCAGGCGGCTACTTTTCAGTGACCAGTAATGTGGATCATCCCACCATTACCAATAACCTTTTTGCCAACGTAAAAGTAAAAGATGCCATAGTGGATCGCATGCGTGATGCATCGGGTAACAGGCCCAATACCGGCCCCTCGCTTGAGCAAACCGTTATCAATTTATTTTGGCGAGAAGAGATGGCTGACATCTTTATTGATACTTCCGGAGAAACCCTGGCCAAACATGGCTACCGTAAAATACCCGGCAAAGCACCTATGTTAGAGGCACTGGCAGCGGCCACTATATTGGCTACAAAGTGGGATCGTCAATCGCCTTTTGTAAACCCTATGTGTGGCTCATCCACCATTGCTATTGAAGCAGCCATGTTGGCTACCAACCGCAGCCCCGGCTTGTTTAGAACCAATTATTCTTTCATGCACATTATAGGTTACGATACGCTCGTATACCAGGAGGAACGCCGTGAGCTTACTGAGCAAATTAAAATTATAGACGGGCTTAAAATTATAGCCAGCGACATAAGTGAAGATGCCATCAACATTTCAAAAATAAATGCTGGAGCGGCAGGCGTTGAAGATTTGATACAGTTTGAACTGGGTGACTTTGCCGAAACCACCATACCTGAAAGCAATAGTGGCGTTGTGTTCTTTAACCCTGAATATGGTGACAGGTTGGGTGTTGAAAAGGAGCTTGAAATAACCTATGCCCGCCTGGGCGATTTTATGAAGAAACAATGCAAGGGTTACGCCGGCTACATCTTTACCGGCAACCTTGAACTGGCTAAAAAAATAGGATTGAAAGCAAAGCGGCGTGTGGAGTTTTTTACCAGCAAAATTGACTGCCGATTGCTGGAGTACGAGTTATATGCTGGCACACGGAGAACTGAAACTGAATAGAACAGAACAGTTTTTGATAGCTTCCCTAAGTTTTGATGAATATTACCTTGCAGACTGAAAGGTATTTCCCTGGCGTATATCTCCGGTTTCGAAACCTTTTTTAAACCAGTACATACGTTGTTCGCTGGTGCCATGCGTAAAGGCATCGGGAACAACTTCGCCTTGCATTTGTTTCTGCAGCCGGTCATCACCAATTGCATTGGCTGCACCCAGCGCTTCTTCAATGTCGCCTGGTTCTAAAATCTTCATTTTATTTTGTGCATGATTGGCCCAGACACCGGCATAAAAATCGGCTTGCAATTCCAGGTTTACCGATTGCTTGTTGTATTCCGTTTCGCTTAACTGGCTTCTTAATTTCTGCATTTTATCGCTCGTTCCCATCAGGTACTGAATGTGGTGCCCAACCTCATGCGCAATAACATAGGCCATAGCAAAATCGCCGGGAGCACCAAAACGGTCCCTAAGCTCTTTAAAAAATGAAAGGTCGATGTAAACTTTTTGGTCCGCAGGGCAGTAAAAGGGTCCTGACGCAGCAGAAGCATTTCCGCAACCGGTGCTTACTCCATCTCTAAATAACACAAGTGTAGGGTTTTGGTAGTCTTGCATTAACTCTGGCCAAACCTTTTCTGTATCTCTAAAAACAACTTTAGCAAATTCAGCCAATGTATCATCAGCAGCTTTTTCTTCAGTACTCATATTCGATGAACCGCCGCCGGTGCTCCCTTGTGGCAGCGATGAGGGATCACCTCCTAAAAACATATAAATAAGAGCGATGATGATACCGCCAATCCCGCCACCAACCGCCAGTCCGCCGCCGGAAACTCCCCTGCGGTCTTCAACATTTGAGCTTCCTTCTCTTCCTCTCCAAAACATAGGTATATAGTTTTTAACCGGTTAAAAGATGTAGTGGTAACTTCAATAGTTATGCCACCCAAATTATAAATTCTCATCCAATGATTCGGCATTAAATTTTTAATACTGAATGAGATAGGAGGGAATAAAAAAAGATCGCCAAAACGCAGCGATCTTTTTTTATGGTAGTTAATGACCTTTAATATTGAGCAAGGTTTCTTATCCAGATATTGCGAAAACTGATTGGCTGACTGGGATCGCCATGATCCTGCAATTTTATAGGAGAAGCGCCATGCTTTTTGTACACCGGTTTACCAATGTAGGCGGTCTCTCCTGTCAATTCAAAACTATTCTGAACCAATACCCCGTTTAAAAAAGCAGTAACCCTTGCCGGGCTTTTTAACGAGCCATCATCATTAAAGTCTGGTGCAACCCAAGCCACGTCGTAACTCTGCCATTCGCCGGGTGCACGGTTTGCATTGGCAAGTGGTGGATGTTGCTTGTAGATACTTCCGGCCTGCCCGTTGGTGTACGTTTGGTTGTTGTACGAATCCATAATCTGTAATTCATATCCTCCGTCGCCTGTTCCATTGGCAGCTAAAAATAATCCACTGTTTCCGCGGGCCTGGCCTTTACCGGTAATTTCCTTCGGAATTTTGAATTCAAGATGTAACTGGTAGTCGGTAAAAACATCCTTTGTCTGAATGTTTCCGGTTCCTTTTTTAACGGTCACATAATTTCCACTCAATGTCCAGGCTGCAGGTTTCGAAGGGTCTTTTGATGAAACCCATTTATCGAGATTTTTACCATTGAACAATACAATAGCATCAGGAGGGGCATCACTAAAAATTGTTTTTGCAGGATTTACAACTTCAGGAACAGGGGTATAAAACTCAGTGTCCTGGGGCTTTGCTGTATTTTGGCTGTAGCCATTAACGGCAGCAGTCAATAATAAGGTACTTAACAAATGGTAGCGTTTCATTAATTGAAGTTTGTTGTTAAAAAGTGATCTGAAAATTTGAAATAAATCTAAAGCAAATATGATACTTAATTGAAGATGGCAAAATCATAAAGTTTGTTTGCAATCCTTCCTGCGCAAAGGGAAGCATTTAATCAAACTGAGATAAGACCTTCCGTTATTCTTTCAATGCTTTTCGTTTCGCAGCATTGTATTCTTCTTTGGTCAATTCGCCTGAGTCAAGCATGGCTCTGAGCCTGGCAAGGTTATCGGCAATGGAACTGTTATGTTGATGTTCATCACCCAAAACCCGGTCAAAAAATTCATTTTGTAACTGAAGGGTTTTGTTATCTGCCTTGATGGCTTTTAGAGCTTTTGCCAGCGATTCAACGGTATTGTCGGTTATTACTTTACCAAAGCCGGCGGTTGCTTTATCGCCTTCGCCGGCATAGTGATTTGGGTAATTGGCATACCACCATATTGCGGTGTACACATTGGGTATAGACAGGCGTTTAAGGTTGTTGCCTGATTCAATTTTGGCGCTGTCCATTTTTACCAGTTCGGGCCTCAGGTACAGTAATGTTGAAGTTTCATTTTCTCCGGCATGTTGGTCGCTTGCGGGATCTGACTTTCTTAGGCCTGTTACTTTTGAGTTGTAGGCTGAATCCCTGCCTGGTGTAAAAAAATACACTGCATAATCTCGTTTTTTATCCAGTTGGGTTTGCACAAAATATTGCAACAAATTAGGGTTGCCACCATGGCCGTTAATGATTACAATCTTTTTAAATCCATTGCGGGCAATTTCGGTGCAGGTTGCATCTAACAAATCCCAAACTACGGTGGGTGGTAAAGAGAAAGTTCCTGGTTGATGGCGGGCTTCATTTATCTGCCCATAAAAATAGTCGGGAAAGACAACTGCGTATTCTTTTTTCGTGGCCCGTGCTGCCCATTCTCTTACATGAATAAGATCGGAACCTATGGGTGCATGTGGTCCGTGTTTTTCTAAAATGCCTATCGGCAAAATACAGGTACTGTCAGATTGTTGAAGCGCTTTACTCCAGTCGGAAGCTACCAGCTCATCCCATCGTGAGGGTAAATTTTGCGCGGTACAGTAATTGGCAATCAGTAAAAGCAAGCAGAGTCTTTTAATCATATGGCTTTGTTTTTTCAAGTGGAAAGCTATCACATTGTTGGGTAAACTTTAAAAAGGGGCCTGGAAAATTGATTAAAGGCTTATATTATTTGAGGATAAAAAGCAAAAGGGATTTGTACTTTTATGGTGAGGGTTTGATGCATTATAATTTTATGGATTTCTTTCGTTGCAATTGCTGGCCAGCCAATACTGGCAGGCACTTGTGGTAACCTTATTAATTCGGTTAGTTGTTGTGGCAATCAGTTATTTATCCATTCATTACTTCTGTTGGTGGCAGGTTTATCTTACCCGTCCTGTAGCTCTTAATGTATTAGTTATTTGGCTATCATTTCTTTTGTCGGGTTGAAGCAAATAAGTATTTCCATTTATTGTCGCAAATCGAATTTTTAATTCGTTGTTATTAAATAGTATTGGGTCAATAGATGTAACTCCAAAGGCAATAGAGCTAAGATATGAAGGATGAAATATGCCAAAATATACTGGTTGTTTGTTAACAGTTACTGCAAAAGCTTTGTCTGCTCCATCATTTTGGATAATGGATTTGATATCTTTTTTTAATTTAAAAGTAGTTACGGACTTTAAATAAAATTATATATCGTTGTCCGCTACAAGAGGTGTGTCGGCAAGACCGGCATTTAAAATTGAAATTGTTGCGGGGTTGGTAGTCCGGTCAACATTTGCGGTAAATGATGTAAGCATATAAATGTCGACTTTTGAATTATTCTCTTTTTTACAGCTTAAAAACAGCGTAAGTGTAAGACAATAATAAAATATGTGTCGCTTAAGAAAATTTTGTAAATGACAATTGAAGTTATAAGAACGTTGCAAAGCTTGCCTGTAACTATCTATTTGTACCAACCTCCAAATGACTTCAACAAAAGTCCTGAGACGACCATTATACTTCGCAAAGGATAAATTAATGACATATACTTATAGCTCAATAAAGAAAAAACTGTAAAAGAGTGCGACGCAACAATGATTCATGAGAGGTATACAGTTTGGCACCAAGAAAATAAATTCACGTTTTTACGCCTTGCCCACCACACAATTATTTTTTCATATCAACAAACATACTGGTGGGGCATACCCCCTGACGAAATAATTGTTTGTTAACGAAATAAATTGAACTAAGAGACGTCGTTATATGTACTTTAGCAGTAACCTCAAAAACGCATTTTAAACCCTTTTCAAAATGAATACACTTTTTCAATATTGGTGGCTCATATTGCTTCTCTTTATAATTTTTAGCGGATTGGTAACAGTTACGCAGGGTACGATAGCAGTCGTTACCATGTTTGGAAAATTTCAACGCATTCTTCGGCCGGGGTTGAATTTTAAAATTCCACTTATTGAGCAGATCTACAAACGTGTTAGTATTCAAAACCGATCGGTGGAGCTGGAGTTCCAGGCGGTTACAGTTGACCAGGCCAATGTGTATTTTAAATCAATGTTGCTTTACTCGGTACAAAACGAAGATGAGGAAACCATTAAAAGAGTGGCTTTTAAATTTATAAGCGATAAGGATTTAATGCAGGCGCTCATTCGTACAGTTGAAGGTTCCATCAGGGCTTTTGTTGCAACCAAACGGCAGGCTGAAATTTTGTTGCTGCGAAGAGAAATTGTGTTGTTTGTGAAAGAGCAAATTGACCACTCGCTTGAAGAGTGGGGTTATCACCTGCAGGACTTACAGATAAACGACATAACATTCGATAAGCTTATTTTAGAGAGCATGAGCCGCGTAGTGGCCAGCAACAATTTAAAAGCTGCTGCCGAAAACGAAGGCCAGGCACTCTTAATTACAAAAACCAAAGGAGCAGAGGCTGAAGGTAATGCCATTAAGATTGCAGCCGAAGCTGAGAGAGAAGCCGCCAGGTTACGTGGCCAGGGTGTGGCGTTGTTTAGACAAGAAGTGGCAAAGGGTATGAGCCAGGCTGCCGAGGAAATGAAGCAGGCTAACCTGGATACCAATGTAATTTTATTTAGCATGTGGACCGAAGCCGTTAAGAATTTTGCAGAGTATGGAAAGGGTAATATGCTGTTTCTTGATGGAAGCCCTGCAGGTATGCAAAGAACCATGCAACAAATAATGGGCATGGTTAAGCAACAGGATAAATCGCCCCAACAATAGGCAACAGGTTACCTACGTTAAAGGCTGTTTCATTGTATAAGTAATGAAACAGCCTTTATGTTTAAAAAACGCATACTATCAATTTTTGAAAATTTCGGATCATGAATTTCTTTTTACAAAACAAGCCCTTTATAGTACCAACAACCGATGGTAAATTAATTGAAGAACACTTTGGAAAAGTGGCTACCAACTATGATGACCTGAGCATTGCACGAATGGTTGCCCCTGCCGGTTGGTCGGAACTGCACCAGGTACCTGCCTTTGATGAATGGACTTTGGTAAACAAGGGCAGGAAGCTTATTGAAATTGACGGGCAAGCCATGGTGCTGGAAGCCGGTCAAAGCATATTGGTTAAAAAAGGTGCACGGGTAAAATATAGCAATCCCTTTAACGAACCCTGCGATTATTGGAGCATTTGCCTACCTGCTTTTACGCTGGAATCAGTCAACCGCGAAGAACCTGCTCAGGTAAAATAACTGCAAAACTTTAACAGCCAACGGGTTCCTCCACCACCTGTAAAGCAATTACATTCGTTGCCAGTGCCTTCTGTAATTTTTAAAAGAAGGTAGAGGCTGTTTAATTACTTTTACACCGTTTTTAAAAATTTTATTTCATAATGATGTGGTTATTACTTCAGGCCAACCCTCAACAATTAGCTGATACAACCAAGGCATTAATTACTCAACCGGTTGCAGAAACAATCAGTCTGTGGAGTTTGCTTGATAGAGGAGGCTGGATTATGTACCCGCTTTATGGCCTTTTTATAGCGGCTATTTTTGTGTTTTTTGAGCGCTTTATTGCTATTAGAAATGCCAGCCGCATAGAAGATAATTTTATGAGCATGGTTCGTGATAACATTATTACCGGTAATGTTACCGCTGCAAGAACCTTGGCAAGAAACACCAACAACCCTGTAGCCCGCATTATCGACAAAGGATTACAACGCATAGGCAAGCCCATTGATGCAATAGAGAAGAGCATGGAAAATGTTGGCAAGCTGGAAATGTATAAAATGGAGCGAAACCTGAACATTCTTTCGTTGATTGCAGGTATAGCTCCTATGTTTGGTTTTCTTGGAACCATTATAGGTATGGTGCAATTGTTCTATGGTATCAGCAGCACGGGAGAATATACATTGAGCAGTATTGCAGGAGGTATTTATGTAAAGATGATTACCTCTGCCACGGGTTTGATTATTGGTTTAATGGCTTACGTTGGCCACAATTACCTGACAACTCAAATAGATAAAACTGCTAATAAAATGGAGGCTGCCAGCGCCGAATTTATTGATGTGTTGCAGGAACCAACCCGTTAATATAGTTGATGTGTTTTCATTTCAATTTTAAATAAATTATACACGCCTTACCTGCATGGATTTTCGCAATCGTTTAAAAACAAAGCCAGAAGTACACACCGGTGCCTTGAACGACATCCTGTTTATACTGCTTTTGTTTTTTTTAATTGTATCCACACTGGCCAATCCAAACGTTATAAAAGTTTCGAACCCCAAAGCAAAAAGCGATGCCAAAAGCAAGCAAACTGTTGTAGTTACGGTTGATAAAGACCAGCGTATTTATTTGGGTCAAAAGGAAACCAATATGCTACAATTGGAACTTGATTTAAAGGCGTACCTGGCAAAAGAAACTGATAAACCTTCTGTGGTTATCAATGGTGACAGCACTGCACATTTGGGTACGGCTATTAAGGTAATGCAGGTTATAAAAAAGTTAGGAGCCACTCCGGTAATGGCGGTTGACAGCAGGCCATAAGCAATAGTCAATAGTCAATGGGCAATGGGCAATGGGCAATAGGCAATAGCAATGAGCAATGAGCAATGAGCAATAGGCAATGTGCAATAAGCAATAGGCAATGAGCAATGGGCAATAGGCAATCAGCAAC
>JAJAYD010000021.1 GCA_026786345.1 Chitinophagaceae bacterium | reverse complement strand
GGATGATGGCAGTGCCACCAGTAAATCCCATAAGTTTTACCGTATCGCCGGCTACGATCGTATGCTCAATACCTGCAGCCGCAACGGGCTTACGGAACACATTTATAGTAACATCAGCAGAATCTTTACACCCAAAATTGTTGGTGACCACTACCTTATACATAGCAGAATCTTTTGGAGTAATAACCGGGTTGGCAACTACATCGCTGGAGAGACCGGTTGCCGGTGTCCATTTAAAAGTACCGGTACCGGAGGCGGATAACTGGATGGTTTGTCCCTGGCAAACACCATATAAAGTACGGGTGGAAATGGTGGTTGAGGGAAAGACCTTAAGATTAAAAGTGTCAAGGGTGGTGCAGCCAAAATAATAAACCTGCTTCAACAGGTACATACCCGTGTCGGCACTACTAATATTGGATACAATTGCTTTGGGGTCTGTTGAAGAAAAACCATTCGGGCCAGACCATTCATTCTTTAGCGAAGTAAGGTTAGCCTCTGGTAAGCGCAGGTCTTTGCTAATGCAGCCAATTACATTTTTAGGTGGATTGTGCGGAGGCACCGGGTGGATTTCTGTATAGATGGGATTCGACACCACCCGGCAGTTTAAAGAGGAGATATTGGCCCGTTCGGCTACGGCCATACGATACACAATGGTGCCTGAGGTGCGCCTGGGTATCTTGTAACTGGTGGTATTGATGCCTGGCATATCGGACCATTTTTTACCGCTATCCAAACTGCTTTGCCATTGAACCATGGGGTCATTAAAACCAGGTGAATAAGAAGCTTTTAACAGAAAAGGATCTTTATAATCTGCACAAACATTGGCAGGTTCAGTTTTATCATCCAGGGTAGCCATAACAGAGGGGCCACACATTACAAGGGTTATATCGTCTACTACTATTGCATTTCCACAACCTCTTTCCGGATCCATAGAAACCGTTACTACCAGGGCATCAACATTCGAAGGCAAGGAAAATGCCACGCCATTTTTTTGCCAGATCTTGCCATCTCTAACTGGTAGCGGGCCAGTAGTTGCGGTAGCTATAGTGTCACCTTTGAGGGAAGTGACAGTAAAGCGGATATTAGTTAGCAGTGGTTTGCCATCACAGGCTAAATTGCTCATAGGGTTAGCAAGCCAGGCAGAGAATTCGTAAGTGGTATTACTACATAAGCCTGTTGCAGTATCCCTATAGATGACCTGTAAAGGATGTGTAACACCTTGTGCCCAGGAGGCATTTACCAACATATATTGTCCGTTAAGATCTTTCGTATGGTCGCCCGCCAGCATGTGCCATGATTTTGCTGAAGGAGTTTCGCCACAGCCAAAAATTAAATTCTGAATGGTGTAAGAGCTCGTATCGTAAGGGCAGCTACGAACGTAAGTTAAATTGGTTTTGGAGGTAGAAATGGGCTGTTGCGTAGTGCCAAAAGTAATATTGATAATGGGGTCGCCTTTACTTCCGGTACAAAGCTGTGCTGTGCTTATGCCAGAGATGCAAAGAATAGAAATGAGAAATAACAGGCAATCCTTCATGTGTCCGTGATCGTTTAACTTCTACCGTGTTGTTTGTAAACGAAGTTGTATAGTAAATGTTTAAGCCTTTTAAAGAAATTGGATGTGAACAGCTTAAATTTTGAGGGATTGTAGAAGGTTGCTGCTTGTTGCGAATATATGATCATCTTATTCCTAAAAAGCTAAATTGAACTATTTGTTTTAAGGATGTTTTTGCTTGCTGCTAAAGTAAAGTGTTTTGCAAATCAAATCTCCGTGAAAAGTAATTCCCGTCATAGTAACCTTATTTGTAGCAGAACATCACTGGTAAAAAAATGAAAAGCCGGTTGGCCAATTGCCTTCACGGGGAGTAGGTTTCAACAATACAGGAAATGAAAGATAAAGGTTGGAAGTGTAGTAAACATGGATACTATTTCAATTTATGCAGTAGCACCGTTATTTGCCAAAGAAACAGGCGAAAAAGTAAACTATATTTATTTTGGGACAGTTTCTGATTCTGAAAATGAGGGCAGTGAAAATTGGGAGATTGATTTGATAGAGATAATAAACATCGATTCAAAGCAACCACATGATGAATTGGTAGAGTATATGGCTGGGCAAGTAATACCAAAATTGTATAATGATTCAATGATTAAATAAAGAGAATGGAGAGAAAAAATAATAGGAAAAAAGCTGAGTAAAGCGGGCATGAGTGAATAACTATTCAGCCACGCTTTAAATATTCAATAGTGGTTCTGATGCCTTCTTCAGGAGTGGTAGCATACATGCCAAATTTGTTTTCAAATTTACTGCTGTCAAAAATATAGTCCATTTCATTCTGATACATCATCTCCGGGAATTCTCTTATCAACGGATTAAATATTCCCAAAGCGTACAGCAGCCATGTAGGAACCTTTTGAATTTTAGGCGCTACTTTAAGTTCACTTGCAATTAACTCAATCCATTGTTTGGACGTTAACTTTTCCTTTGTTGTAGGTACATGCCAAACCTGGTTATAAGCATCTTCTGTGTTACCAAGTATCGCAGTTGCTTTAGCCGCATCCGGTGTATAAGTGTACGTATGAATTTTATCTAAGCTGCCGAATGCCTGTGCCTTTTTTCCCTTCATTAAATTTTTGATAACAGCTTCTCCCAGTATGCTTTTGTTATTGTCGGGACCATAAAAATCGGCTGACCTCGCTATCAATACTGAAAGACTGTTTTGCGCTGCTTCTGACATTACCATTTCATGTAATTGCTTTCTTACTTCTCCCTTCTTGCCTGGTGGTTGTACTGGAGAATTTTCAGACATATGGGGTATGGCGGACCTGGCATACATGTACACGTTATCGAAGAAAACAAGTTTTGCATTATGCTTTTTACAGGCTTTGATAACAGCGGTCATGAAAGGCACCCATGTTGTTTGCCAAACTTTAAGATTGTAATCAAAACCAATAGCGATATACACTACGTCGCTACCGGCTATTGCTTTATCCAACAAGTTTAAGTCGTTTACATCCATCGGAAAAAGTTCATCGCTTTCGTTTACTTTTTTTGGGTGGCGACTTACCAGCCTGATGTCATTGGTATATTTTTTTAACTCTTTTGCTAATGGCAGTCCTATGGTTCCACCAGATCCGATAATTGTCTGCATTTGATTTTTTGTTTTTTGGCTCAATTCATCAATCAGGTTTTTCAACTTTTTCAGGTGTGTCTCATAGGTACGGGTAAACATCCATTTTGCCGCATAATAACATATAGGAACCAAAACTAAAAAAGTTATTTCTAACTTTTTGCATAGTTATTCCTTTCAATACAAATGCTTCCTTTATTTGAAATTGTAGTCGACTATCAATAATCAATTCTCGTGCTGCGGCTTGTGCTGATTTATAAGCATTTTTAACAGAAGGCATGGTGTCAATAAAAGCAATGGAAAGAAAATGGTATGTACTAAAAAGGCAGGACGGTTTTTGTAAATTTTTGCCTGTTTTTTTCCAGAGTATTGAACTAACTGTTTTGCTTTTCTGGGTAGTTACTTTCCGATACAAAACTTACTGAAAATGTAATCCAATTGATCCTCATTGGTTATCTCTCCTGTTATCTCGCCCAGGTAATGCAGGCAGCGGCGAATATCAAGTGAAAGTAAATCGCTTGAAAGGTTAGCTTCCATTGCTGATTGAATATCTTTTAATGATTGATCAACCATTCGCAGCGCCTCATAATGACGGGCATTGCTTACAATGGTCCCTTCTGTTTGTATTTCACCACCAATCACCACATCTACCAGTCGCTGTTTTAAAGTATCAATATGTTTTTTTTGGCTTGCAGAAATAAAAAGTATGGGTATTTCAGCAAACTTTTCACCTAATTCGTTGGTGTCGGCAGTATCAATTTTATTTCCTGCAAGCAAATATTTTATGCTTTTAGCGTCCATTTCTTTCATCAATAGTAATAGCTCATAGCTGCTCAATTCATTCACATCAAACAGGTAAATTACCACATCGGCCAGCCTCATTTTTTCCAGGCTCCGCTCTATGCCGACGCTTTCTATGCTATCATTTGAATGGTCTCTAATCCCGGCGGTATCTATAAGCCTGAAAAGGATTCCATCAATGTTGAGCACCTCTTCAATGGTATCCCTCGTAGTTCCTGCTATCGGACTAACAATAGCCCTTTCCTCGTTTAGAAGTGTATTGAGTAAAGTTGATTTGCCCGAATTTGGTTTCCCAATAATGGCTACCTGAACACCATTTTTAATTACATTGCCCAATGAGAAAGATGCCAGCAGTTCACTCGTTATTTTACCCGCTGTTTGCAATAAAGCACTTAATTTGGTTCTATCGGCAAATTCCACATCCTCCTGGCTAAAGTCAAGCTCCAATTCAATAAGGGCAGAGAAACTTAACAACTGATCTCGAAGCGTTTTAAGTACCGAGGAAAACCCGCCGCGAATATTTTGTAAAGCATTTTTTCTGCTGGCTTCTGTATTACTCGATATCAGATCTGCTACCGCTTCCGCCTGTGTTAGATCAAGTTTACCATTTAGAAATGCCCGCTGGGTAAATTCACCAGGTTTTGCAAGCCTGGCCCCTTTTGAAGTTATTGCTTTAATAATCTTCTCCAGTATATATGGAGACCCATGGGATGAAATTTCAATTACATCTTCGCCGGTATAAGATGCCGGGGTTTTATAAATGGAAACAACTACCTGGTCTAAAACATTGGCATCATCTTTCAATAGCCCAACATGGGTTGTATGTGATGGCTGGTCTATTAATTTTTTTGAGTGAAACAACTGGTCTGTAATCGTGATGGCTTCTTTTCCACTCAAACGGATCACTCCGATTGCCCCTATTCCCTGAGGAGTAGCCAGGGCTACAATAGTATCTTCCCAACCCGATAATTTTCCGAGCATTTATAAATATTTGGCCAAAACTAATGGCTTTTGGTAAAACAAAAAATCCTCCGCAAGGGGAGGATTTTTTTGAATGTATTTCAGCAACTATTATTCAGCCACCTGGAAGGTGATGAATTGAATCGCCTGGTAAATAACGTTTCTTCCGTTTTGAACGGCAGGTTCCCATTTAGGACCTCTTTTAATAACTTTCTCAGCTTCAGGGCCGCAACTTGGACAAGCTTTTGGCTTATCAATAGCTTGTACATTACTAATGTTTCCTGTCTTGTCAACTATAAACTGAACTTTAACTGAATAGTTTCCAATGGGTGCACCGTCATCAGCTGCAACATTGGCATTAAGGTTGCGTTCAAGGTATCGTTTCCAGCCATCTAACCCACCAGGAAATTTGGCTTCCTTTTCAACCTTTGTAAACACCTTATCGTAATCTTCTTCAACTTTTTTAGGCGCCTCAACAACACCTGTACCTTTATCTTCAACAGGTGGAGCCACCAAACCCTCGTCTTTAATACCTTCCTGGTTAATAACACCAATTTTGGTATCCTCCAGCTTTTCTACTTCCTTAATTTCATCTTCAGGCTTCACTTCTACGTCTTTAACGATTTGTGGTGGAGTGAATTTAGCAATCTCCACTTTTGGTGGTTCCTGCTTGGGAGGAGGAGGCGGTGGCGGAGGCTCGGGTTTCTTTTCCTCCTGCTTTTTAATATCTTCTAACTGAACGTCCTGAACAACGATTTTGTTTTTGTCCTTATCATTGTCGTTAGCAAGAAGCGAAGTAAGGAAAAAAAGTACGAAAATACCAATCATTGTTAGCAATGCACGAGTGATACGCTTATTGTATGTCTTCCTTAATTCGTATGCTCCATACTCTTTGTTTCTGCCTTCGAAAAGGATATCGAGGAAATCAGCCTGTAAAATTTTATTTGATTCCATTTTGAATGCTTTTTAGTTAGATGCTTTTGAAGATATTTTCCATATAAGAAAACTGACTTTTTATTTAGGAGCGCCTGAGGCACCCTCAGTTGCTTTAATAAGATCACTTTCAATATCAAGTATATCAACTAATGCATACCGCTTAATATCATTAATGGTCATTTCATCCAGTATGTCCACAACATCTTTATACGATGCGTTGTTGCTGGGTTTAATTACAATTACCAGGTCTTTCTCAGGTGTCCTTCTCTTTTTATCGATAATGATGTCCCTGATTTGTTTCATAGTACTGCTTTTAAAGTTATTCTGGCCGGCATCAACTGCAAGCTGTCCTTCATAATAATAAACAGCACTATTACTACCTAGCAACAAGGTAAGTGCGCCACTTTCTTTGGCCTTATTCTGCTCCTCAGGTTTATCAGTATCCTTGGGCAAAAACAGCTTCATTGCTGTTGGCTGGCTCATTGTGGTGGTAAATATGAAGAAAGTAATAAGCAGGAAGCCCAGGTCCACCATTGGTGTTAAGTCCACCCTGGTTGACTGCTTTTTCGACTTTTTTACTCCCGGGCGCTTTTTGTGATGGCCTCCACCGGAGGTATCCATTTCTGCCATGATAGATATATTTTAATTAATTACAAAATAGCAAACAATTATTTACTGTTCAATTTTCTCTCCCTTCATAAACTTTCTCCAAAGGTCTGTACCACTGGGTATGCCCTCGGGATTGGTAATCATTTGGAATTTAAACTGATCAGCTTTTTTAAAAGCAGTAATTACATTTTTAAACTGGGGATACTTGGCAAGATTATCTCCCTTAACAATGAGGTTCATTTTTTCGTTAAGATTAGCATGTGCGGTCACAATACTGCGCATCCAATCTATAACCTCGTTATTGGTAGTATCTCTTGCAGGTATTCCAGGTAATGCATCACCCTTAAGTTGGTCGGAGGGTATGGCAAGAAAAGATTTCAGCTGGCTTACTGGAGAACCATAAAAACTTGCTTTTCTAAAAGCCTTAATATCAGCCGGACTAAGTCCAGCCCCCTTTGAGGCATTTAACTGGTTAGCCAATTCCTCCTTTACTGATTCATTATCGAGCGAAATAAAAACCTTACCGTCTTTGGTAATCGTAACAAGGGTTACATCCTTTTCAGGTGCTACCTTGGACGATACTGAGTTGGGGGTGGTAACAGAAATTGCTTCTGCCGGTTTAAATTTAGTAGTGAGAATGAAGAATGACAACAATAGAAAGGCAACATCACACATAGCCGTCATATCAACCGGCGTACCTTTTCTGGATATTTAGGGTCTTGACATTTTAATTTACTTTTTGATGTTCATCAATGAGATACATAATCCCCGAAATTCCATACTGCTTATTTGTAATTGGCAGCAAAACTTTGAGTTAATGTAAATCCAGACTCATCAATTCCGTAAGTTATGGCATCAATTTTTGTTGTGAACATGTTGCAAAAAATGATGGCTATAGCCGAAGTACCGATACCGAGCGCCGTATTGTACAATGCCTCCGAGATACCTTTTGACAGTTCGCTTGCAGCATTTGCTCCACCTTCTTCACCCAAGGCTGAGAAAGATTTAATCATACCCAATACCGTACCTAACAATCCTAACAGCGTTGCTACCGATGCAATAGTCGAAAGAAATACCAGGTTTTTCTCCAGCATAGGCAATTCAAGTGCGGTTGCCTCCTCTATCTCTTTTTGAATATTCAAAACTTTCTGCTCCGTATCCAATTCAACATTACCAATCATTTCTTTGTATTTACGCAAACCGGCTTTCATTACATTGCCTACAGAACCTTTTTGTTTGTCGCATTCAGCAATAGCTTTGTCAATTTCTTTGTTTGATAAATTGAACTGAACCCTTCTGATAAATTCTTCAATGCTACCGGTGCCTTTAGCACGGCTAACAGTCAACATTCTTTCAATAACAAACGTAATAACGGTCAAAAAACAACCAATAAGAATTGGTACAATGATTCCACCCTCGTACATTTTGGTAATAGTACCTTTTGGACCTTTGTGATTAGGCCAAAACCAATGGCTTGTATCAGGATCGGGAGTCGTAAAATTTGATGCACTACCCAATAAATACCTCCAGATAATGTAACCCAGAAGAATGCAAGCAAATGGTGCAATCATTGAAATAGCATTACTCGATTTTCTTGGTTGAACTGAAGTAATGCTTCTTGATGGTGCAGTCGGTTTTGTTTCAGCCATGGTGCAATTTTTTTTTGTTTAAAAATGTGTTTTGAGGTGTTAGTTACAATTTGTTCGCAAGTCTAATGAAAAATACTTTCAGTTGAACAAAACAATCTTTTTTTATTTAAAGAAGATGCACAAATTAAGTATTTTATTGAATGGAACAAATCTGTAAACTTTTTATTTTCATTTAAATAAAAAAGCCTCGATTTTAAGGCTGAAAATCAAAAAAATTGCCTCTTCAAATCCTGTCCTGACAAAGCAAATAACCCGGTAAAAACAGTTTATAAAAGACCCGAATTTAGCTTTGGTTCTCCCCATTTTTATACCAACTTACAAGCATCAGCTGGTAGCTTTTAACTATGAGAATATCGGAACCGGTATAAACTTTTGAAGGCAAACGTGGTTAAGCGTTTACTTCACTCATCCTTGAAAGCGTTAAAATAACTGTACACATCACAATTAAGTTTGCATTAAAAAAATGAATGAAGTACAAAACGGATGTGGGAGGTTAAAAATTTTTTGTTTTTCTCAACATTCAAAATCTGTCTGAAAGGTGCCCATCATATACCTTCACCTTTCTTAAAATTTTTTTTTGCAAAAGACCATGAAAAAAATTACACTATTGCTATTTTTTGCGGGAGTTATATTGGGTGCTGTAGCGCAACGACCAACCACACCTACCCGAACCACACCGCCTGCGGCAGGATCACCTTCAACCAGTAATTTACCGGGAAGTACACCTGAAAGAAAAACCGGCCCAAAACCTTTTAAGGAGGTAATAACAGAAAAAGCTGTCTCTCAAAAAGGACTTTTTACGGTACATAAGGTGGAGGATAAATATTTTTTTGAGATTCCTGACAGCGTTTTAAACGAGGAGATCATGGCCGTTACAAGATTTGTAAAAGTTCCGAATAACCGCGGGGCAGGCAGGGCAACCTATGGGGGTGAGCTTACCAATCAGCAAACAATTGAATTTGAAAAAGGCCCCAGCAATAATGTTTTTATGAGGGTGATTACACTGGTTAGTGTGGCCGATACATCGAACGCAATTTACCAGGCTGTAAACAACTCAAATTTAAATGCTATTGCAGCAGCATTTCCTATTGCTGCATTTGGTAAAGACAGCAGCAGTGTCGTTATAGATGTAACTGATTATTTTAAAGGCGACAACCAGGTGGTGAGCATTAGCCCAGGTGCCAAAAGATCTTTCAATCTCTCTTCTATAGCTGCGGACAGATCGTATATTTCCAGCATTAATACTTATCCTACTAACACAGAGATCAGGACCGTTAAGACTTTCAATTCATCTCCTGCTTTCGGTGGTTTTACTGCGGTTCCTGCATCTTCCATTCCGGCAGCAAATGCGGCCGGTGCTGTAACCATAGAATTAAACACGTCAATGATTTTATTGCCTAAGCAACCAATGACCATAAGGTATTGGGATCGCAGGGTTGGGTTCTTTCCTGAGAACTATACATCGTTTACCGATGATCAGCAGAAAGTTGAAGAAAAAAGCTTTGCAGTAAGATGGAGGCTGGAGCCAAAAGATGAGGATAGGGAGAAATGGATGAAAGGTGAATTGGTAGAACCAAAAAAACCAATTATTTATTACATTGATCCTGCAACACCTGCACGTTGGAGACCCTACTTAATTAAAGGTATCAACGATTGGCAGGCAGCATTTGAAAAGGCTGGTTTTAAGAATGCTATTATGGGTAAAGAATGGCCAGCCAATGAGTCAACCATGAGTATGGAAGATGCCCGTTTTTCTGTAATCAGGTATTTTGCTTCGGATGTTGAAAATGCGTACGGACCTAACGTGCATGATCCACGCAGCGGAGAAATTTTGGAAAGCCATATTGGTTGGTATCACAACGTAATGAAACTGGTGCATGATTGGTATATGATACAAACTGCAGCTGTTGATCCCAATGCACGCAAAATGAAATTTGATGATTCGCTGATGGGTCAGTTGATCCGATTTGTGTCTTCCCACGAAGTGGGACATACCCTTGGACTTTTACATAACATGGGTAACAGTAGCAAAACACCCGTTGAATTGTTAAGAAACAAAGCATGGGTGGAGGCCAATGGCCATACTGCCTCTATTATGGACTATGCCCGTTTTAACTATGTAGCACAACCTGGTGATAATATTAATGAAACCGGTTTGTTTCCAAGAATTGGCGACTATGATAAATGGGCTATCCGCTGGGGTTATGGTTACATACCAGGCAAAACTGAACCGGAGCAAAAGGCTGCCAGTAACAAGCTGATTATCGAAACCATCAGCAAGAACCCGAGGACTTATTTTGGAACTTATGAGCTGGGCAACAGGAACGACCCCCGTAACCAAAGCGAGGATTTAAGTGATAATGCTGTTAAGGCAAGTGAATATGGTATTAAAAACCTGCAATACATTTTAAACCGTTTACCAGAGTGGACCAGGGAAGAAACTGACCTGAATATAAACTTAGGTGACATGTATACTCAATTGGTAAACCAGTTTAGAAGGTATATGGGCCATGTTACCGCTAATGTGGGTGGTATTACTGAAACATTCAAGACCTCTTTGCAAGGCGAACCAGTGTATGAAGTGGTATCGAAAGCAAAACAAGCTGAGGCAGTTAGTTTTTTACAAAAGCAATTATTTCAAACTCCAAGATGGCTTGTAAACAAAAGTATTTGGGACCGGCTTAATAACCCCGGCGATGATGCTGACCCGGTTTTAGCAGCACAGGAAGCTACTCTTACCAATTTATTAACTACCGACAGGTTGAACCGTCTGCAAGTTTCGGCTGAGCGTTATGGTACAACCAATGCATATAGTGCAACTGATTTAATGACCGACATTCAAACAGGTTTTTTCAGTGAGTTACGGTCAAAAAAGGCTATTGATTTTTATCGCCGCTCTTTACAAAAAAGTTATGTAAATAAATTGAGCAACCTGCTCAATCCAGCGGATAATATATTTACAATTGTAGCTGCGGCCGGCCGTGGTACAAGAGCTGCAACTGACCTAAGCAGAAGTGATGCAACATCAATTGCACGTGCTCAATTGATGCAATTACAAGGTGTTGTTAATGCTGCCATTCCAACTACCACAGACAGAATGAGCAAAATACACCTGATTGATTTGAAGCAAAGAATAAAAGATGCTCTCGATCCAAAGAGCTGAAAACACATAATGTTTATCAAAAAAAAGGCCTGGCTAAACAGCCGGGCCTTTTCTATAAACTCAGGAAAGAAGGTTCGTCTAAAGATGATGTTACTCGTACCGCAAGGCAACTATGGGGTCTAACCGGGAGGCCTTGATTGCCGGCCATAAACCCGCCGTAAGACCAACAATACTGCATATAAGTATGCCGGTAATTACCCAGGCCCAGGGCACCACAAACCCCGTTGAAAGAACTATTGAAAACAGATTGCCCACCAGCACTCCTAAAATGATTCCAAAAATGGCTCCCAACAAACTGATGATAATGGATTCATATAAAAACTGGCTCCTGATGCTTTTGCGGGTTCCGCCCAATGCTTTTATCAGGCCCACTTCTTTTGTTCGTTCGTTTACAGAGACCAGCATAATGTTCATCAACCCAATGGCAGCACCAATTAATGTAATTAAACCAATTGCCCCGGCCGACCCCGAAATACTGCCCAATAAGCTGATCATTGTTTCGGCTATGCTATCACTCTTGTCAATAAAGAAATTATCGTTATCACTGGCCGGAAGTTTACGAATGTTTCTAAAAGCACCGGTGGCCTCACCTATAGCCGCATCCATCTGGTGCAGGTCGCCTACTTTAATATTAATCGTATAGCTTGTATTTGCATTGGGCAGCCTACGCACATTGTTATAAGTGGTAATAATTACCTTGTCGCTTTGCAAAAAAGCACTGGAACCTTTGCTGTTCAACAGCCCAATAACCCGATAAGGCAAATTGCCAATTTTTATAATTTTATCAACGGCGTTGTCCTGGTTTTTACCAAATAATACCTTAGCCACATCAGTGCCTACAAGGGCTACATTCCTACCCGATTCAACATCCAGCTTGCTAAAGTTTCTTCCGTTTTTCAGGCTATAGCCATTAATGTTAAGGAAATTTTCGTCGCCACCACTTACCGATATATCCGGGTTTGTCTCCTTGCTTTCGTACCGGATTTTAAGCGAACGCGGGCCGCCCAACTGCAAACCAACAATTGCCGGAAACTGGTAACGGGCTTTAAAATCTTCGGCCTGGTTTTGCTTAATTGGCTTTCCAATGTTTGAAACCTTTTCCTTTTTAGCTCCTTTTTTAGTGGCTTTTACGCTGTTGCTGTTGCTGTGGCCAATCCTTATGTTTCGTTCTTTAAACCGAATGGAAAAAGCATTGGCACCCAGGCTGGAGAAGTTTTCCTTCAGGCTTTGGTTCATTGCCTCAATGGCCGTAATAATGCCTATGAGGGCCATAATACCAAACGCAATGATGGCCACAGTTATACCGGTTCGCAACTTATTGCTGCGTACTGTTCTAAAAGACAAGGATAAGGTATCGGAAAACTTCATACTACTATTTATCGTTTAAAGATAGTAACACCCCATTTGATAAATGATTCCGTTTATATAAAAAATGATAGTGGAAATTTTAGGTGGCTGCCGGGGCTTACTAAACTACCGTGAATAACAACCTGAGTTTAGCATTTTACGATTATTATAGGGCTTTGGTAACACTTGTATTTCCAAAATATTATCTTTCAACCTTACCTTTACACCACCATGAAAATAGCTACTTCCGGCATAAAAATATACCTGGTATTGCTCATCATTTTATCAGCCTGTAAAAAGCAAACCGAAGATTTTAAAAGTCCTGCGCTAAAAGATTTTTATCCCATAGCAGCAGGAAAAATCTTTATATACCGGATGGATTCTACCGTCCCCGCCTCCTTTGGATCAGCACTGGTGGTACACAGTTACCAGGCTAAAGATTCTGTAGAATCCACTTTCACTGATAACCAGGGCAACGAATCTTACCGCATTTTCAGGACCATTCGCGACACCGCCGGTACACAAGTCTGGCGTTTTGCAGCTACCTACACAGCCACATTTAAAAGCAATGCTGTGGAGTATATCGACAATAATATGCGGTTTATAAAACTACGCCTGCCGTTAACAGAAGGATACTCGTGGAAGGCCCATTCATATATAGACACCAAATCGCTTAACTCCAATGTTACGTACCTCGACGAGTGGGAATATCAATATCAAAACAGCGGGCAACCTTACACCTTGTTTGGTAAAAAGTATGATTCTACTATCACCGTTTTTCAGCACGATGAAACTTCGCCCCCCGGCCCTTTCGATCCTAACAATTACCAGCAACGCAACTTTGGAACCGAGGTATATGCCAAAGGTGTTGGCTTGATTTTTAAAGATTTTTTACACTGGACTTATCAAACGACTCCGCCACCTTCCAAGTACGAAGATGGCAGCTACGGTGTGAGACTCAGGTTGATCAGTCATAACTAAACCAACCATTAGCTTATCGTTCACGTATTTAATGAGTTAAAACTTCATTAATGAAAATTATATTATCAGCTTGCTTATTGTTTGTTACCGGTTTATGCTGTGGTCAATATCCCAAGCTGATTGTTCAATTTAAATACAAGGAAGGAACTGCTTTTTCTATCAGCAACCCGGCACAATACCTTTCGCAACGTTCTTTACTTCGGCGCAGCCGCCAAAATATCTTAGTTGACAGTACCGACCTGCCGGTGAGCCAGAAATACCTTGATAGTGTACGACTCTCCGGTGCCGTAACTATCTTAAGTACATCTAAATGGCTAAACCAGGTTTTAATTCAAACAACAGACCAGGCTGCCATAGCCAAAATCAATTCTTTTGCCTTTGTTAGGCAGGTACAAGGTGTGGGTTACAGAGCAACGGGCAGCCAGCCAGTTCCTTTGGATAAACATACTATTGAAAAAGAAACAAGACCGCTGCCGGCAATCTTGTTACCAAGGCAGATGGGTGATATCATTAGTTATGGCAACTCGTACAACCAGGTTCATATTCACGAAGGAGAATTCCTACACAACAAGGGATATCGCGGCCAGGGAATGCAGATTGCTGTTTTAGACGGAGGCTTTAACCGGTACAAAACTAATACTGCTTTTGACAGTATACGACTAAATAACCAGGTGTTAGCTGAAAGGGATTTTGTGGCCTTTGACAATAGTGTAAACGAAGACGACCAGCATGGCGCCAATTGCCTGAGCATCATGAGTGCCAACTGGCCTGGCAAAATGGTAGGCACTGCACCCGGTGCTTCGTACTATTTATTACGTACCGAAAATGTAGCAGGCGAGTACCCCATAGAGGAACATAATTGGGTAGCAGGTGCCGAGTTTGCAGACAGCAGCGGGGCAGATATGATTTCATCTTCGCTTGGTTATACCGATTTTGATGCGCCCGCTTTCAACCACTCATACTCCGATTTTTATAAGAAAACCACCATGTTTTCGCAGGGGGCAACTTATCCTGCAAAAAGGGATTGATTGTTATGAACAGCGCCGGTAACGAGGGCAACAGCACCTGGAAATATCTTGGATTCCCGTCTGACAGCGACAGTGTTTGTGCAGTTGGAGCAGTATCGAATGCCGGGGTAATCGCCTCCTTCAGCAGTTATGGCTACCCCGGAAAAATAAAACCAAACATTGTTTCTGTGGG
>JAJAYD010000020.1 GCA_026786345.1 Chitinophagaceae bacterium | reverse complement strand
TGAAGGCGTAGCTAGTTTTAAAGCGACCTATCCCGATAACATTACCGGCTGGCAACTGTTTGTTTTGGGTATGGATAAAAAGAGACGCGTAGGTAAGGGCACAAGCTTTACCCGTGCCTTTAAGCCCGTTAGTGCCCAGTTAAGTTTGCCGCAGTTTTTAATTTTGGGTGATTCGGTTATTGCTTTAGGAAAAGCATTCAATCATACGAATGATGACTATAGTGCTCTGACAAATTTTAAACTAAAAGGTCAGCAGGGTGACAGTTCAAACATTACGCTCAAAGCCTTGTCATCTAACATACAGCCGCATTGGCTACATCCCGTAACTATCGATACGGTTAAGGTAGCTTTCGATCTCTCCACCACCACCGGTTTTAAAGATGGAGAAGAAAGAAACATACCGGTGTTCAGGCAGGGGAGCGAGGAAACGGAAGGTATTTTTACCGTAGCTGTGGGAGATACGGCATTCACCTTTATGGGCAATAAAAATGGATTACCCATAAAATTGTACGTGCAGAACAATACGCTTGATGTATTGCTGGAAGAACTGGAACAGTTGAAAAATTTTCCTTATTACTGCATGGAGCAAACAGCCAGCAAACTAAAAGGACTGGTACTGGAGCAACGAATCCGTGAAGCATTGAAACAGCCATTCAAGCAGGAAAAGGAGTTGCAACTGCTGCTAAAAAAATTGCAGGATGCACAACATTTTGAAGGAGCCTGGAGCTGGTGGGAGAAAGGCAATGCCGACTTGTATATTTCCAGTTACATAACCGAAGCATTGCTTCCATTGCGGGAACAACCACTGGTAGAAACCAATATTCGGAATAGCCTGCTGTACCTGCAAAACCAGTTACCACTATTGGAACGGCAACCGTTACTGTCGGCACTTGTTACATTGTCTAATGCGGGTCATGCTATTGATTACAAGCCATGGTTGCAAAAACTGGTGTTTGATTCGCTATTACAACACCAGCAATGGCAGTGGGTGCAAATCATGCGCAAACAAAAGACCGGAGGCGAGCAGGAGCTGTCGAAGCTTGTGAAGGCAGCTACCACTACTATGTTAGATGGCTTGTACTGGGGCCGCGAAAATTATCGCTGGTACAGCAATCAAATTGCCACCACATTGCTGGCGTACAAAGTACTGGAACAGGAAAAAGATTACCAGTACCTCTTACCGGGTATCATACAATTTTTTATGGATCACAAGCGTAGCGGATTTTGGCGTAATACCGTAGAAACGGCCTCTATTATAGATGCCATTCTTCCGCAGATGCTAAAGAATAATAACAACCTTCAGTCACCGGATGCTGTTACTGTTTCCGGAGATACTACTATTGCCGCTACCAACTTTCCTTATCAAGCCAAACTGGCTGCCGGCGGCAGGTACAACATCAGCAAAAAAGGTGGTGGCATTGGTTACATTACCCTTTACCAAAAGTGGTGGAACGAAGATGCAAAACCTGCTACAGATAAGTTTTTTATAACCACCACCTTTGAGCAGAACGGCAGCAGCGCTATTTTTTTAAAGGCCGGAGAGAAAGCAAAAATGCTGATAAAAATAGAGGTAAAAGCAGATGCCGAATATGTAATGTTGCACATACCCATACCCGCTGGTTGCAACTATAGCACACGCAAACAAGACAACCCGGGTATTCACAAAGAATACCTGAAAAACAAAGTAGTGATGTTTGCAAACAGCCTGGGCACGGGCATCCACACTTTTGAGGTTGAACTGGAGCCACGTTATAGCGGCAGTTTTACGCTTAATCCATCAAAGGCAGAGCTTATGTATTTTCCTACTATTTATGGACGGAATGAAGCGAGGAAGATGAAGATTGAGTAATGGAGCAACCAAACCCTATAACCATGCACCAAACATGGTATAGTCATATTAAAAGACAATAAGCTAATTTTTTTAAACCACTTTAGCCAAAATGCCCGCTTATATAGTTGCGGATTATTTATATATTGGCATGTTTAAAGATTGTTTCTACAGTATCGTATTCAATTAACTCACCCATTTGAAAAATCATTGCTGACGTGCTAATCTTCTTCTGCAAACAAAAATATCAACAAAGTAAAAGTGAATCTATTAACCCTATTCTGTTGCCCTAAATCGTATCTTTAAACAGCTAATTCATTTATTCATTTCCAAAACTTTAACTGTGGCAAACTCTCGTACAGCCGGCACTTTCCGCTACGCATTGCAACTTAATCAAGCTGGGCCCGTTCTCCTGCGAAATGTCACCGGGTTGTTAATCTCCTCAAAGCTTATGGACGGCGAAATCAATGATTTTATAAAGAATAGAAAAATTGAATCGCTTGAATATAACGAGGTAACGCTTGAATTTGACATCCCCCTGCCAGAGCCCGTCTTTCAATTGTTCGACGCCGTGCTTAAGGGTACAGTTGTTTCAGGTGTTGTCAGCATCCTGAAAATAACTTCAGCAAAGAAGGTCGTGCGGACGTATGACCTGGGCAATTGCAACATAACCGAGGTCTCTTTTTCAGGGGTGGATGGATCGGCTAAGGAAAAAGGCTTTGCCACTCTTAAACTACGCCCGCAGCACATTGATTTGATCCAGGCCGATAAAGGGACGATCACCTTGCCTATCGCCGTAAAGAATCAGGTCTTTCTGCAGTCGAACTTTGGAATAGCTATTGATAAAGTGTCATCTGCCCGGGTGCGCAGCGTATCATCTATGGCGGTACGTCCTCATTTCACCGATGCGTCCCAGGTACCCGGCACCATTGATTTTATCGAGTTCAAAACCCTTCGGCTTACGCTTTCCGAATCGGAAACTGATAAGGCAGACTGGCAAATATGGCTGCAGGATTTCATCAAAAATAAACAGGAAGAGGGCAAAAACGGCACCCTGACCTTTTTGGGACCGGACTTGAAAAAAGTATTGTTTGAAATAGCGCTTACCAACCTCATTATCGTATCTGCCCTCTTTCCTGACAGTGGCGCTGCCGAAGAAATACCGGCCGTAAGGCTGGAGCTTATGTATGATGCAGCAACGATTACAAGTAATGGCCAAAAATAGCTTACACAATGAAAACAAGCGAAAGACTTAACGTCAGCAAAGTGCCGATAGTAGTAATTGATAAGTCTTTCGATAAATTGAATGATGTTGTACTTTTTCCTAAAAACGTTGAAAAGGCAAAAGCAACTATTGCTAAAATAGGATTACCTCGAACTAAACAGCAACGTCGCTAACAAAAGTATTATCAATAATGGAGCTGGATTGGAACAATCAACAGTCAGTCCACTATTTATCGGCAGTTCCAGCTTCATGTTATAAATTAGGCACCAGTACAAACCATTTAACCTTTTATCTTTAATCGGCTTCAGTTGTGGGCAGAAGGAACACAAAATACGGCCACAACGCCAAGCCCTCATCGTTAGGTGAAATGCGCTAAAACAAGTCTCAAATTCATCAAGACTTTGCAAAAACATATCTTGTGACGAAAATACTTGCCGAATTTATTTATTATTTCAGGTTGCAACGGAGCTGGCAAAACAACTGCTTCTTTTACTATCCTTCCAGAGCTGTTACAGGTTATGGAATTTGTGAATGCAGACGAAATTGCAAGAGGGCTTTCACCGTTTCAGCCAGAGAAAGTTTCCATCGAAGCAGGAAAAATTATGTTGCGTAGACTACAGGAGTTGCTTTCACAACACCACGACTTTGCATTTGAAACGACACTTTCCACCCGTAGTTTTGTTGGACTTATACATCAGGCAAAAGAGCTGGGATACCGTATCAACCTAATTTATTATTGGTTGGACAGTGTCGAGCTCGCTATCGAACGTGTGAAAATTAGAGTATCAGAAGGTGGACATCACATTCCGACAGACACTATAATCCGCCGTTATCACGCTGGGCTTAAAAACTTCATAAATTTGTATAAGGACAAAGTGGATTATTGGATGCTAATTGATAATTCCGGCACAGAACCTGAACTTATTGCAGAAGGAAGTGGCCTTGAAAAGTTTCAATTGGTAAATAGTGATAAATGGGTTATAATAAATAAACTTGTAGATAATGACACAAACTGACATAAAAGATAAAGTAATGAAAGGCGGCAAGCTTGCAATTGAGCGACTTTTAGAAAAAAAGCGGAAGGATAATTCTTTTGTGGTTATTTCAAACAACGGCAACGTGGTTAAAGTAAAGGCTAACACGCTGAGAAAATAGCACTTCAGCTAACAAAAATATTTGCAGTAACAGGGCAGAACAGCCTGCCCCGCTTCTTCTGGCGGGATTGGATAAATTAGCAGCAGTCCACTATTGATCGGCAGCTCCAACTTGAGTTTATAAATTAAGCAGCAGTAGAAAGCATTAAACCTTTTATCTTTAATCGGCTTCAGTTGTCGGCAGACGGAACACTGAATACCGCCACAACGCCGAGCCGTAACGTTGCCTGCTATATTTCCACACCACTTTGAAAGTCGTAGTTTAGAAAGAAAAATTTATTTTTGTGGCAGACAAATAAGAGTAAATGAAATTACCAAAATATGAAATAGAAGCAGAAGATTCGTTGGAAGTATTTGAATTTGTGAGTGAAGGACCAAAAGGAAGTATTCAAAAACTTAGAAAGTTTAGTGAAACTGCTTTGAAAGGTTTTTACAACCTTGCTTTTGGCGACAAAGACTTATTGACAGGCGAGATTGACGATAATGTAATTTCAAATAATGTAGATGGTGAAAGGGTTTTAGCAACTATCGTTTGAGCAGTTTATTTATTTATATTCATATTAAACGATGCCTGGGTTTATGT
>JAJAYD010000019.1 GCA_026786345.1 Chitinophagaceae bacterium | reverse complement strand
ACTACTGACTACTGACTACTGACTACTGACTACTATTGACTACTTACAACTGACCACTGACTACTGACAACTTATAACTTACCACTTACAACCTTCCAATGAAAAGAGTTCTCTTTATTGACCGTGATGGCACCCTTATAAATGAAGCACCACCAACCTACCAGATCGATAGCTTCAGCAAGCTTGCATTTTATCCGCACATGTTTAAGTACATGAGTTTAATTGCGGCTGAATTGGATTATGAGCTGGTGATGGTAAGCAACCAGGATGGCATGGGTACGGCCTCTTTTCCTGAAGATACTTTTACCCCGGTGCATACTTTTATTATGAACAGCCTCGAAAGCGAAGGCATACATTTTAACGCGGTTCATATAGACAGAACGTATCCTGCCGACAATGCGCCAACCCGCAAGCCCGGCATTGGCATGTTTACGCAGTATTTACACAACGCAGCGTATGATATTGACAATTCGTATGTGATAGGTGATAGAATAACCGATGTACAACTGGCTAAGAACCTTGGATGCAAAGCCATTTGGATTAACAATGACTCAAACCTGGGCGGCGCTGAAATAAAGGATGCATTAACTGAACTGGAGACCGTCATTGCTTTGGAAACAACGGAATGGAAAAGCATTTATGAATTTTTAAAACTGGGCGTACGCATCATACATCACGAACGCAATACCGACGAAACTAAAATTAGCATAGACGTAAATCTTGATGGAAGCGGCAAAGCATCCATCCACACAGGGTTGGGTTTTTTTGATCATATGCTCGAGCAAATTGCCAGGCATGGTAAACTCGATCTTAGCATTCAAACCCAGGGAGATCTGCACATAGATGAACACCACACCATCGAGGATACAGGTATTGCACTGGGCGAGGCTTTTGCCCTTGCACTGGTTGATAAAAGAGGTATGGAACGGTATGGCTTTGCCCTGCCAATGGACGAAGCAGAGGCTAAGGTATTGATCGATTTTGGGGGTAGAAACTGGATTGTGTGGAATGCTGAATTTAAAAGAGAAAAAGTAGGAGAGATGCCAACGGAAATGTTCTTTCACTTTTTTAAATCGTTCAGCGATGCAGCCAAATGCAACTTAAATATTGAGTGCAAAGGTGATAATGAGCATCATAAAATTGAAGCAATATTTAAGGCTTTTGCCAAGGCTATAAAGATGGCCGTAAAGCGGGATGCATTCAGTAATTATTTGCCTTCTACCAAGGGGGTGCTATAAATTTTTCCATCTTTCATTACCAGCGAAACGCTGTGGATGGCTTTCATACTCTCAAGTGGATTACCCTGCACGGCTATTACATCAGCAGCCAAGCCTTTTTTCAGCCTGCCAATACTATTGCCATAGCCAAATACATCAGCATTTACTGATGTTGCGGAACGAAGCACTTCCAAAGGTTTCATTCCATATTCCACCATCATTTCCATTTCCCTGGCATTGTCGCCATGGGCAAACACCCCAACATCGCCACCCATGCAAATGGTAACGCCGGATTGTAATGCCAGGGCAAATGAGTTTTTCTTTTTGGTGATCCGGGCAGGTTCAGGATCTATGCCTTTTTTCCATCCGCCATATTGAAAGTTGGCATCGCCGGCAGCAAGCGTAGCACACAGCGCCACTTTCTTTTCTTTCATCAATGAAAATATTTCGGCGTTACCATCATCACCATGTTCAATGGTGCTTATGCCTGCAAGTATAGCCCGCCGCATACCTTCAACGGTAGTGGCATGCGCTGCAACTTTACGGTTTCCACTGGCAGCTATGGCAACTGCTGCGGATAATTCTTCTAGGGTAAATGTGGGCAGTACTTCGTGGTCAATACCCCAGCTATAATCTGCATACACTTTTATTACATCTGCACCGGCTGCAATCTGTATGCGAACTTCTTTGGCCATCTCGTCTGTATTGGCAACTTCTGCAGCCCCTTGCATCAGCAGAACTTCCGGGTTTTGCGATTTTGGGCCATACGTTCCTTTTGCAACAATTGCCCTGGTGGCTACGATCATTCGCGGGCCGGGGATTATTCCTTTTTCGATGGCCTTTTTCAATCCTGCATCGTCGTACATAGCACCTTCTGTACCCAAATCGCGTATGGTTGTAAAGCCGGCCATTAAAGTAGCCTTTGCATGGTTCGCCGCCCGGGCAATCCTCTCGGCCCTGCTTTCATTTAATACCTGGTCATCCCAGGTTGTTTCGTTGTATGGATGCAATAACAAATGAGAGTGACCCTCAATCAAACCGGGCATAATAGTACAACCGGGAAAGTTTTTTATTACGGTATTTGCCGGTGTACCGGAGATAATTCCAACTGCTTCCACCAGGTTATTTTTAATAAGCACCGACCAACCTTCATGCATATTCTCGCCGTCAAAAACACGGTCTGCCTTCAATAAAATATATTCTTCTTTTTGTGCCTGTAATGTTGTGGCAAACATCACTACTAATAATAAACAAAATCTCATTTTATACTTTTATGTTGGCAATAAAGATAGGCTTGTCAAATTAATGCTCATAGCATAACAAGTCATTTATGTTGGGACCACTGTAACAAGTTACTGTGTGGAATAAAATGTTTAAAGCCTAGATAACGGCTACCTTTAATTAAATCAAAAACCTGTACAATGATTCTCATTATTCTTGGAGTGATTGCTTTCTTTGCCTCCTTAACACTTCGAAAAATGGAACAGCCCCTTCCACGTTATAGCGGGGTCCTTCGCTTTGTGGCTTTAGGCCTGGTAGTGTTAGGATTTTTAACTGCATGTGTAAAACAAATAGATGCGGGGCAGATAGGGGTACTTTCATTGTTTGGAAAAGTGCAGAACAGTGTTTTGCAAAGCGGACTTAATATTGTAAACCCTTTAGCAGAAGTAGCAGAAGTGGATGTGAAGACTCAAAATTATACCATGAGCGGGGTTAATGATGAAGGACAAAAAAGCGGAGATGATGCTATAAGAGTGTTGACTGCAGATGGACTGGAAGTAATAATTGACCTGAGTGTCTTATACCGTGTTTTAGGCTCGCAGGCTCCAAATATTATTAGAGAAACAGGCCTGGATTTCCGCGATAAAATTGTCAGGCCTATAACCCGTACCCGTATACGCGATAATGCTGTTTATTTTACGGCCATTGATTTGTATAGTACCAAACGCGACCAGTTTCAGACCAGAATATTTACCACTATTGATGCCGATTTTAAAAAGCGTGGCCTTGTATTGGAACAATTGCTGGTTCGAAATATAACCCTGCCGGCAAACGTAAAGACTTCCATCGAAGAAAAAATTAAAGCAGAACAGGATGCACAAAAAATGGAATTCGTATTGCAAAAAGAAAAGCAGGAAGCAGAACGTAAAAGGGTAGAAGCACAGGGTATAGCGGACTACCAGCGCATTATAAATATCGGGTTAACCGACAACCAGTTGCAGTACGAGCAAATAAAAGCACTAAAGGAAATTGCCACTTCCGCCAACGCCAAAGTAGTAATTATGGGTAATAGCAAAACACCTATTATTATTGATGGTAAAGGAAATTAGTTTTTAACTATTTTATGGCGTTCCCGCAAAAAACTGGGATAAGCTTTGATTTTCTATTTCTTTTTTATCAAGAAAAAAGGAAATAAAACACAATCAGTTTGGTAAATAAAGGGTTGGTAAACTGCCTGTTTAATTCAATCAATCAAAATGAGTCTTAGTTAGCTCACCCGTTGAAAAGTGAGTGTTTTACCTATCCACGAAAAACCAATAAAGCCTCGTATAAAAAGTGTCTTTGCGTCCTTCAGTTTCATATAACTACTGTATTCTTTTCCGTCATCAGGGTTGTACACTTTACCTCCGGTCCATTCGCCATCATCGAATAAAAAATCTCTGAGCATAATTAATCCAAGCAAGGGTTTGGTACAAAACTGCTTATCGGGGTTTTTTTTGTCGAGGTATGGCTTACCCTCGTCATCATGCGATTTTTTTAGCCAGATTACCTTGCCATAGTACTTGCCATTCTCTTTATATATCTGAACATAACCTTTTCCACTTGGGTTGCGCCATACGCCCAATATGTCATCCTCGTTGGCATGTACAGCATTAGCCAGCAGGGTCATGCATAAGATTAGCAAAAGAAATGGCTTATTCATCGCTGTTGTTTTGAGTGGTAATTTATTCTTTAATGCCAGAAATAACTTGTTAAACTCAATTTAGAGGTTTTTTACACTGGCAGCGGGATTTGCTTTTCGATTATGATATTTCTCAAAAAAATCCCCTGTTGCAACAATAGTGACCACTAACCTATCCAGCGTTTTATTGTTTTTTTAATCCGGCAACTTTCCTCCCTTCTTAATTAAGGAACGCTAATTTCTAAAGTATCGTATATCATAGCCGTATAGCATAGCGGACAGCCGATAGCCGATAGCCGATAGTCCATTGTCGATAACCCACCATTGCGATAGTCAATAGCGTATAGTCAACAGTCCATAGTCGATAGCCACTAGCCAATAACCATTAACCTTTAACTTATAGCCTTAGCGTTCTGCTTTATGCGTTTTGCGTGCAGCCATCCGCCTTAAGCGTTCAGCGCTCTTGCTTCCTCTATTAAAAATTATTTTTTTGTAAACCGTTTGTGTATCATATTTGCATCTCAATGAAAGCAAATCTTTTAAATAACAATTGGTGGCACGGTATCTCCTTTCCGGGGTAGCTGTCTATTGCTAATGTTATCAAAACATACCAGACCCCGGCATTAATTGTCGGGGTTTTTGTTTAAAAAAAATGAGCATCATCTATTGAGACAGACATCCCATTTTAGATTGATTGATAATTTACCTGCAAGTATGAAACCTATAGTTTTTGAAACAGTTTGTAAAAAAACCCTGGCTGATGTGTTTACTCCGGTAGGCATTTACCTGCGCTTACGAGATCGCTTTCCTGGCAGTATTTTATTGGAAAGCACCGACTTCCATGCCAGCGAAAACAGCTTCTCTTACATCTGTATACAACCTATTGCCGGCATACAGGTAAGCACTGCAGACAGTTTTGAATTTAAGTATCCGAACGAAACGGTTATAAAGAAAAAGTTAAAAGGAAAAGAAGCTGTGGTTGCCGAGCTGGACAAATTTTTGAAACGATTTCAACCTTCGGATAAAAGTGAACTTTCGGTAGCACAGGGTTTATTTGGCTATACCACCTACGATGCGGTTCAGTTTTTTGAAGATGGCTTGCATCTACCTGAAAATACTACAAGGCAGCCAAATGGTATTCCATTGATGCGTTACAGGATGTACCAGTATGTAATTGCCATCAATCATTTTAAAGATGAACTCTACATCTGTGAGAACAAGGTAAAAGGTGTGGATAGCGAGTTGGAACTTATAACATCCTTAATTAAAAGCAGGGATATACCTGTTTTTCCGTTCAATACTGTTGGCAGCGAAACTTCGAACCTAACCAACGAGCAATATATTGACATGGTTAACAAGGGTAAAGAAAGTTGCCACCGGGGCGATGTGTTCCAGATTGTGTTAAGCAGGCGCTTTGAACAACAGTTTACAGGGGATGAATTTACGGTGTACAGGGCATTGCGAACCGTAAATCCAAGTCCATACCTTTTTTACTTCGACTACAACGATTACCGTTTGATGGGATCTTCACCCGAAAGCCAGTTGATTATAAATAAAAAGAAAGCCATCGTTCATCCAATAGCCGGCACATTTAAAAGAACAGGCGACGATGCACAGGACGAGTTGCTGGCAGAAAAACTCTTGAACGACCCCAAAGAAAATGCGGAGCATGTGATGTTAGTGGACCTTGCCCGAAACGACCTTAGCCGGTATGCTGATAATGTTACGGTAGACAGTTACAAAAAAATCCATTTTTACAGCCACGTCATTCATATGGTAAGCGAAGTAACCGGTACACCTAAACCAGGCACCAACCCTTTTGAACTTCTCGCTGCAACATTTCCGGCGGGTACGCTTAGTGGCGCTCCAAAGGTTAGGGCCATGCAATTAATTAATGAATATGAGCCCACACCCCGCAGCTATTATGGGGGAGCGATTGGTGTAATTGGTTTTGACGGACAGTTGAACCATGCCATCATGATACGCTCTTTTCTTAGTAAACAAAATACATTATTCTACCAGGCAGGTGCAGGCGTAGTAGCTGCCTCCAATGCTGAAAGTGAATTGCAGGAGGTTAACAACAAACTAAATGCTTTAAAAACAGCCATTGCTTTGGCAAAGGAGATTGTGTAAACCTGTTGGTTGGTGTGGTGTTCCTGAGACTGAAAATATTATAATTCTATTTAGATCCGGTATATGAAAATATTAGTGTTTGATAACTACGACAGCTTTACCTACAACCTGGTTCACCTGGTTGAAAAAATAACAGGAGAGACTGTTGATGTGTATCGCAATGACCAAATTCCGCTTGAGGACATTAAGAAGTACGACAAGATAATTTTGTCGCCGGGGCCGGGCATTCCTTTAGAAGCAGGCCTTTTGCTGGATGTTATACGGGAATACGCGGCTACCAAATCAATTTTGGGCGTATGTCTTGGCCACCAGGCAATAGGCGAGGTATTTGGCGGAACCCTTAGAAACCTGGACAAAGTGTACCACGGAGTTGCTACTCCTATCGAAGTATTAATACCGGGTAATTTGTACAAAGACCTTCCTTCAAGCATTGAAGTGGGGCGCTACCATAGCTGGGTAATTACCGATGAAAATTTTCCTGCTGAATTGGAAGTTACAGCACGGGATCAAAACAATCTCATCATGGGTTTACAACACAAAACTTTCGATGTGCAGGGCGTTCAATTTCACCCTGAAAGTGTATTGACACCTGTTGGTGAAGTGATTATTAAGAACTGGTTACATGGGTGAGCCATTGCTGAAAGAGCCTAACAAAGTTTTGCAAAAAACAACAGAAACAGTTAACACAAACATCTTACCCAATAACCCGGATTTAGACATATAACTATGAAGAAGATTTTATTACACTTATTTGAGCATAAGACCCTTAGCCGGCAACAGGCTAAAGAGGTGCTGGTAAATATTTCGAAGGGAAGTTATAACGAGCATGAAATAACCTCTTTTATGACGGTTTATTTAATGCGCAGCATAACCATTGAAGAATTGCAGGGTTTTAGAGATGCATTATTGGAACTTTGTGTAAAAGTGCAGTTTGATGGCGAACGCTTAATGGATATTGTGGGTACCGGCGGCGATGGAAAAAATACCTTTAACATATCTACTTTGTCTTGTTTTGTAGTAGCGGGTGCCGGGCAAAAAGTAGCCAAGCACGGCAACTATGGTGTTACATCCACCAGTGGCTCCAGTAATGTAATGGAGCAGTTGGGTTATAAATTCAAGAACAACAACGATGGGCTTAAAAAAGAAATTGACGAAGCCAATATTTGTTTTCTTCATGCACCCTTGTTTCACCCGGCGTTGAAAGCCGTGGGAGTAATCCGAAAAAATTTAGGGGTAAGAACTTTCTTTAATATGCTGGGTCCAATGGTAAATCCCGCCCAACCCGATTACCAGTTAGTAGGGGTGTTTAATCTTGAAATGGCCCGTATTTACAACTACCTGTTGCAGCAAACCGGTAAGCCTTTTACCATCATTCATAGCCTTGATGGCTACGACGAAATTTCTCTTACAGGCGATACTAAAGTCATTACAGAAAGCGGAGAACGCATGCTAACACCCGAATACATTGGCAAACGAATGGTGCAACCACAGGATATTTATGGCGGCAACACGGTAGTTGAAGCAGCAAAAATTTTTATGAAGATCATAAAAGGTGAAGGAACGTGGGCACAGAATGCTGTGGTGTTTGCCAACTCAGCCATGGCATTGCAATGCTCAGGAAATTTTTCTACCTACCAGCATGCCTATGAAGCTGCAGTGGAGAGTCTGGAAAGTGGCAGGGCTTATAACTGCCTGGAGACTTTGATAGGTTTACAATAGCTTCTTTTATATTTTCGACGAACAAAAAATACTACTGGTTCATTTAACCAAAGGCTGTTTTAATAACATTTGATCATGAATATTTTAGACAATATAATTTCTGTAAAACGTGAGGAAGTACGTGAGAAGAAAGAGTTAATACCAGTAAGCGAGTTGGAACAATTCCCTTACTTCAACAGCTCCTGTAACTCCCTTGTGTCGCAACTATTAATGGAGGGTTCTACCGGTATTATTGCCGAGTTTAAACGTAAAAGTCCATCAAAAGGAGTTATTAATGACCAGGTGCAGATTGGCCCCGTTGTTGAAAGTTAAGATGCTCATGGAGCTGCAGGTATTTCAATCTTAACTGACGAACATTTTTTTGGAGGCTCTAACGACGATGTAATGTATGCCCGTTCAATTGTACAGGTACCCATTCTGCGAAAAGACTTTGTGATTGATGAGTATCAAATAATTGAAGCCAAAGCAATTGGTGCAAGTGTCATACTTTTAATTGCTGCCTGCCTTTTACCCCAAAAAGTACGGGAACTGGCTTTGTTTGCAAAACGCCTTGGCCTGGAAGTTTTATTGGAAATACATGACGACACAGAATTAAAACATATTTGTGAAGAAGTAGATTTGGTGGGTGTAAACAACCGCGACCTTAAAACTTTTACCGTAGATGTTCAAACCAGTATTGAACTAATTGACCAAATACCGGCTGAAAAAATAAAAATATCCGAGAGTGGCATCAACGATGTTGATACCATCATCCGCCTGATGAGTTTTGGCTACAAAGGATTTTTGATAGGCGAAAATTTTATGAAACAACCTGACCCATCGATTGCTTTTGCTGATTTTGTAAATCAACTAAAAGCTAAGCTTCATGAGAATTAAAGTTTGTGGAAACACCAGCTTAAAACAAATGCACCAGTTAGGCGAATTGGGCGTTCAGTTTGCCGGTATGATTTTTTACCATAAGTCACCCCGCTTTGTTTTGCGGCATTTAAAAGGCTTTGAGGTAAAAAAAGAAAAGCTCAGGGTTTTTAAAATTGGAGTTTTTGTTAATTCCAGCTATGACGAAGTGATGAACCATGTGGACAATTTTGGATTGGATATGGTGCAACTACATGGAGATGAAACGCCTTATTTCTGCGAAAGAATGTCGAACTACATTTCGGTGGTAAAAGCTTTTAGAGTAACCGAAGATGACAACATAGAATGGAAGATTAAAAATTTTTACAACGATACCGACATGTTTTTGTTTGATACCGAGGGAGTTGGTTATGGAGGAACGGGGCACAAGTTTAATTGGGATAAATTAAAAGGATTGAACATCAGTAAGCCATTTTTTATTGGTGGAGGCATTTCACCTTTGGACCCGCCCTTGTTAAAAGAGTTTGCCAAAGATGCTGTTGCCACAGATCTGTTTGCAGTCGACATCAACAGCAAGTTCGAAATTTCTCCGGGGGTAAAGGACATGGCTAAAGTAAAACAGTTTGTAACGGATCTCAATGGGTAAGCCGGTTGGCCATTAAAAAATTTTTTTGAAGCATTGAACAGTAAATACATAATTAGATGAACGCTATTAGTAACATGCCTGTGATGGAAGAACAAGAAATCAATTACTACTCGCCTGTAAAAAGTGGCCTGTACCGTGCTCCGGATGAGTGGGGATATTATGGCAAATTCGGTGGTGCATACATTCCGGAAATGTTGTATCCAAATGTAGAAGAATTGAAAACCCGCTACCTCGAAATAATGGCGGAAACTTCGTTTCAAAACGAATACAAAGCCCTGCTAAAAGATTACGTGGGCAGGCCCACACCCCTGTTT
>JAJAYD010000018.1 GCA_026786345.1 Chitinophagaceae bacterium | reverse complement strand
TGGCTACAGTGCCTGGTGCATGTACCACTACTTCGCTCTTGTTATGTAATTCCATTTAGGATGTAAACAGTTTTAAATCTTATGACAGGTATTTTCATTTACCCCATCGCTGTAGCTCCATAGAAAACAATTGTTGAATGGAGCGTCGCAACGATGTACTATTCTTATTCATCAGCCGGTAACCCAATATTTATATGCTTACCACTTTTTCAAAATCAAATGCATATCCATTTGTTTTGTCTGCTAGTTTAATTACCGCCCCGCCCTGATGATATCTGCAAACACCTCCGATGCAGTAACCTCAGCCCCGGCACCGGCGCCCTTAATAACCAGTGGTTGCTCTGTGTACCGATTGGTATAAAACAATACCACATTGTCTTTACCGTACAAATGATACAGGTCGTGTTGCGGCTCTATGTGCTGCAAGCCCACCGAAGCTTTGCCGTCCTGGAACTTTGCAACAAACTTTAATTTATTACCTGCCTTGTCGGCTTCTTCATACAACTTTTTAAAGTGGTCTTCGTGCTTTGCCATTTCCTTATAAAAATCATCCACACTTCCTTCCATGCACGAGGGCGGCATAAAAGTATTATTGCTGATGTCTTCCATTTCTAAACTCTCGCCTGCTTCCCTGGCCAGTATCATAATCTTGCGCATCACATCTTTACCGCTTAAATCAAGGCGTGGATCCGGTTCGGTGTATCCTTCATCCTGCGCTTGCTTTACTACCTCAGCAAAGGTTTGTGTGCCGTTATAATTGTTGAAAACAAAGTTGAGGGTACCGCTTAATACCGCTTCAATCCTGTTGACACTATCGCCACTACGTACCAGGTCGTTTAACGAGCCTATTACCGGTAAACCGGCGCCCACATTTGTTTCGAATAAGAAAGGCGCATTGTACTCACGTGAAAGATCTTTAAGACGAGTGTAATACTCGTACGAAGATGAACAAGCCACTTTGTTACAAGCCACCACTGCAATGCTTTTTTCAAGCAACTGGTCGTACCTACCGGCAAGCTCACTATTGGCCGTAACATCTGCAAACACTGAGTTGCGCATGTTCATGCTACGTATGGTTTCGATGAAGGTATCCAGTTTCATATCGGTTCCTTTCTCCAGGTTGCTTTTCCATTTTGCTGTATCAATACCATCCTCGTTAAACAACATTTTTTTGCTGTTGGCTATGCCGATAACACGAATCTGTAAACGCATATGTTGTTGCAGGTAAGCGTGCTGCTGGCGCAATTGTTCAATAAGCCTGCTGCCTACATTACCAACGCCGGCAATAAAAAGATTGATCTGTTTATAGGTGGTTTCAAAAAATTCTTCGTGCAAAACGTTGAGTGCTTTCTTTACATCGAGCATAGAAATAACAGCCGAAATATTTCTTTCGCTGGAGCCCTGCGCTATGGCTCTTACGTTTACACCATTCCTGCCTAATGCACCAAACATTTTACCGCTAATGCCTGTATGGCTCTTCATGTTATCGCCCACCAGTGCAATTATGGATAGATCTCTTTCTACATTCAATGGATCTACTTTGCCTGTCTCAATTTCATGAGCAAATGATGCGTCAATTGTTTTTTTGGCCAGGTCTGAATTTCTTTCGTCAATACCAACACAAATTGAATGCTCAGAAGAACCTTGTGTAATGAGTATAACATTTATTTTTTCGCTTGCCAGTGATTCGAACAATCGTTTTGAAAAACCAGGGATGCCAATCATTCCGCTGCCTTCCAGGCTTAACAGCACAACAGAATTTATACTTGAAATACCCCTGATACTGTTGCCGTTTTTAATGGTGGCACTTTCAATAATGGTCCCCCCATCATTGGGCAAAAAAGTATTTTTTATCCACACCGGGATCTGCTTTTTCATTACCGGTTGAATGGTGGGAGGATAGATAACTTTTGCACCAAAGTGAGACAGCTCCATTGCCTCCTGGTAAGATATATGCGGTATCACTTTGGCAGTTGACACCAGGCGTGGATCTGCTGTCATCATACCCGAAACATCGGTCCATATTTCGAAATTGGATACATTTAATGCTGCTGCTACAATTGCAGCAGTGTAGTCGCTACCACCGCGGCCTAATGTGGTGGTATATCCGTTTGCATCTGCAGCTATAAAACCAGGCAGTACCGTTACCTGTGCATTTGTTGAAGCAAAGTATTCGGCAATGTTTTTATTAGTGATTAAAAAATCAACTGCTGCATTGGTATGATTGTTATCAGTAATAATCATTTCCCGTGAATCTTTCCAAGCTGTTTCCAGGCCCAGCGACTCAAATTTTGCAGCAATTATTTGCGATGAAAGCAATTCGCCATAGCTTACGATACGATCTTTTGTTACCATCGATAATTCTCTCAACAGGAATATTCCGTTGCAGATATCTTCGAGTTCGTTACACTGCTTTTTTACCTGGCTTAAAATTCTGCTTTGCCGGGTTACAGGTATTAAACTTTTAACAGCATCAAGATGCCTTGTTTCCGCAGCCTGCAATTGCTGCCGGTATTCTTCGTTCCCCTTTGCTGCAAGAGCACCACAGGATAGTAGTATGTCAGTAATTCCACCCAATGCCGAAACCACTACAATGGTTTTATCACTTTTTATTTTATCCTGTACAATTGACACAACCTTTTCAATATTTTCGGCTGTTGCTACAGAACTGCCCCCAAATTTTAATACTTGCATACCCAATAATTTATAAAGACTTTTTTTAGAATGTTAGTTTTTACCCTGAAGGTTTTAGCGGCTTATGCCCGGAGGTGATATGGAAATGTACAACCCTTAAAGGGTTGTAATAATGGTAATGATGGTAAAATTATAAACGAACCCGCTTTTTAATACAGATTGGTGCGAAGGAATGATATGTTTGTTGACTTTCTTCAAAATGTTACGGACAAGACTAAGGTAGTAAAAAATATAATAGCCATATTTAATTGAGCTACAAATATGAACTGGCAACGGTTGATGTAGCTGAAAATAAAAATTGAAGGAGCCGGTTAAAAGTCAGGAATGGTATATCATGTGGTGATAAAATTGGTGTACAAGGCGCTACTCTTGCCGGTGAATGACAATGAGAAAATGTATGTATAAAACAATAAAGGACCCTGCTTTTAAAGGCAAAAAAAAATCGCTCTTCTTTCGAAAGGCGATTTTTGCATAATAAATTATGTTAATCACTAAAAATGGTACACAGCAGCAAGTATTGCTGAAGAAGTGTTTTTGCTTGTGCCACCTTTGCTCTTTGTGTAAATAGCAGCTTTGGCACTCTCATATCTTAATTCCGGGATAATAGTTAAATTTCCCAGCTTGATATTTGGTGATAAGGTGAGCGCGAATATACTGGTTGAAGGCGCTAACACAATTGCTTTTTTGTTGTCAAAATATTCGCCACGTAGGGTTAAGCCAAATGTACTTGTTGGATCAACGTTTACATAAAGCGCAGAACCCCACCAGCTATCGCCTTCGCCAATATTTGGCTTAACAGACTGTACCGTTCCATTGTAGCCTAAACTAAATTTATCAGTTACAGCTTGTGTCAACACCAGGTCAAAATGGGTAAGATTGAAGGATCCGCCATAAGAACCCTGATAGTTAAGGTATGCTTTGAACTTACTATTGCTGCTGGCGGTTGCAAATTGTGCAATGCCGAATTTGCGGCTGGTTGTAGTTGAAACGATATCAGTAGGATTGGCAACGCCAACCATTAAACTACTCTTTCCGCCCAAACTAATGTCGGCTTTTACACCGGTATGAGCAAATGGCCCGTAAGAGAACATATAGCTCATACTGTAATTCCTGTTTAAATAAGCATCAACCAATTCGTAACCAATATGGGTTGCCCATTTACCCATAGTCAATTTCAATTTATCGTTAACTGCATAGCTTACATACGCTTGTTTAATTGCAAACAATGTTGAGTTTGAAAGATCGCCATAAGCAAACTCCTCAGCTCTTTTTCCAAATCCCAGGTCGATGGTTGCACTTGCCTTACCAAAGCTGTGATCGGCTTTAATACTTGCCATCCCTAATTCGTATGACTTTTGTGAATTGGTGAAGCTGGTAAAATTATTTACATTGGTTATAACACTACCGGGGACAGGCGTTGGATTGGAAAAATTATACCTGTAGTATGCGTCTACCGAACCGGTAATGGTGGGTCCTGATGGTTTACTTGAATCTTGCGAGTGAGCAATTACCGATATGCATAATGCTAAGCAGGCAGAAAAGAATTTTCTTGACATTTTTATTTAATTTAAGTGTAAAATTGAATTTCTGAAAAACGTTTCAGCTTAAAATGGCAGGCAAAGCAATTAACTATCGGGCCTTTTCTAAAAATAATTGGATGATCTGAGTCGGTTACAAAACGAAATCCCTATGAAACGAAGCAATAAATTGTTGCGATTGTAGCTGCATATAAGTGCAACTACAATCACAAAATATATATGGTTACATTTTAAAAGAGCAATTAAACGGCAGCGTGTTCTTTTTCAACACCATTTGAACGAACCAATAACGTTCCCTGCAGGTATTTCTCGTTGTGCTGACTGGCATCAAGACCCATTTCTTCATCTTCAACACTTACACGAAGCGGCTGGATGAAGTTGATTATCTTAAAGATGGCATAGGAAACCACAAAGCTATAAGCTACCACAATCAGCATTCCTTTTAACTGGGTAAAGAAGAAGGCGGCGTTGCCATAGAACAATCCATCAGCACCAGCTGCATTCACCGTTTTGGTAGCAAATATGCCGGTCATTAACATACCAACCATACCACCTAAACCATGACAAGGAAATACATCCAGTGTATCATCAAGACGTGTTTTTGCCTTGTAATAAACAGCCAGGTTTGAGATGATTGCTGCAACAAAACCAATAAAAATACTTTGAGGAATTGCAACGAAACCTGCAGCCGGTGTGATGGCAACCAAACCAACTACGGCTCCTATACAAAATCCGAGTACCGAAGGTTTTTTTCCACGAAGTACATCAAAGAACATCCATGATAAACCTGCAGCAGCAGCGGCAGTATTGGTGGTGGCAAAAGCTGAAACTGCTAACGAATTAGCACCTAAAGCTGATCCTGCATTAAAACCAAACCAGCCAAACCACAGTAAACCTGTTCCGATCAATACATATGGAATGTTAGCTGGTGGAATTTCCTGGCGTTCCATATGTACTTTTCTGCGCTTCAGAACCAAAGCACCCGCAAGGGCAGCACAACCTGCTGAAATGTGTACAACGGTACCACCCGCAAAGTCTAATACACCCATTTTAAACAAAAATCCTGAGGGATGCCAGGTCCAGTGTGCCAATGGAGCATATACCAATAAGCTAAACAAGCAAATAAATACGATGTAGGAAGTAAACTTGATCCGTTCGGCTACCGCACCCACTACAAGACCTGGCGTGATGATAGCAAACATTAATTGGAATAATGCAAACAAGGTCAAAGGAATGGTCATTGGACCGGCAGCGCCTTGTAAAATAGGTGCACCGGAATTAACCCCTTTAAAAAATAAGAAGGTAGTTGGATTTCCAATAAATCCTCCGATGGTGTCGCCAAAACTAAGGCTAAAACCTATGGTTATCCATAATACACTTACAACTCCTGCAGCTACCACACTTTTAATCATGGTAGAAATCACATTCTTACGGTGAACCATTCCTCCATAAAAAAATGCTAAGCCAGGGGTCATTAAAAAGACAAGAGCGGTTGCTACAATCATCCACGCAATGTCAGAACCGCTGTAAATTTTTGAACCATCAAAGTCGGCCACGGCGGGGATAAAAATGGCGGCCACCGCGATAATTGCCAAAAATAAAAATGGCGCTAAATTTTTAAAAGAAAACGTGTTCATACAAGTGGGGTGTTTAAATATTAAAAAATATTTTATGTATTATTGTTTTGGAAAATTATAAACAATTAACGATTTAATAAACTAACAGACCATATTTTTATTTTTATAATATTTTTCTGTTTTTTTGTTTAAGTGACCTTTACTTAAAATATATGCTTGTAACGTATTAATTGACAATACTGTTTTATACTTCAACAATAGTTGACAGAAAACTATCACGCATAAAAAAAGTTGCCCTAAGGCAACTTTCAATATTTTAAAATTTAATTTTTTTTAAGCTGACAAATATTCGTCCACTTTTGCGGCACACTCCCTTCCTTCGTTTATTGCCCACACAACCAACGATTGCCCGCGACGCATATCACCGGCTGAAAATATCCTTTGTATGCTGGTTTGATAATTTTTATCGGTTGCTTTCACATTTCCTCTTTCATCCAGTTCAACACCCAATTCATTAATCAAACCCGCATGTTGTGGATGAACAAATCCCATAGCCAGCAAAGCTAATTCACAGGGTATTTCATGCTCGGTACCGGGTATTTCCACGAATTGCGCCGGTCTTCCATCAGATGTAAGTTTCCATTCAAGCTCAACAATTTTTAAAGCTTTCAGGTTGCCGTTTTCATCCCCTATAAACTCTTTGGTGGCTATAGCCCAGCGCCTGTTTGCACCTTCTTCATGAGAACTGGTGGTTTTTAACGTCATCGGGTAAGTGGGCCAGGGCATGTGATCGGTGCGTTGATCAGGGGGCTTTGGT
>JAJAYD010000017.1 GCA_026786345.1 Chitinophagaceae bacterium | reverse complement strand
GCTTGGTGTTCTATAATCGGTTCGTCTCATATTCTTGAAGGTTTACCCTGTCAAGACAGTTCAAAAGTTGAATACGTAGAAGATTCCGACTTTATTATTGCCGCAATTTCTGATGGAGCTGGTTCTTGCGACAATTCACAGATTGGTTCTTCTTTTTTAGTATCCAGAGCCATTGAAAAGATGGCTTCTATGCTGAAATTAAATAATTGGTATATATTCCGGTGATGTTGACCCACTAATCCGGGCATGTTGACCCAGCTGGAAGTTGGGCTATAAAGTAAGAGCTAATTTGAGGGGCGAAGTTAGTTATTAGATTCTTTCGGTGGTTGTATTTTTCCTCTTCTTGATTCGCCTTTGAGTTCTATTCTGATACTGTTGGCAGTCAATCTGTCAAGGATGGCATCAGCGAGCGTTGGGTCGTTGATGTATTCATGCCATTTGGCAACAGGTAATTGAGAGGTGATCACTATGCTTTTCTTGTCATACCGATCTTCAAGAAGTTGTAATAGAGTAAGTTTGATGTCTTGTGTGAGGGCTTGTAATCCAAAGTCATCAAGGATAATCAGGTTTTGCTTTTCGAGTTGATTCAGCACTTTAAGATAAGAGCCATCCAGTTTAGCCAGCGTTATTTTTTCAATGAGTCTGTTCATCCCGAGGTAAGTAGTTTTATATCCTTGTATACAAGCCTGATGCCCAAGCGCACAAGCCATAAAGCTTTTTCCACAACCGGTAGCGCCTGTGATTAAAACATTTTGTGCTTGTTCCAGATATTTACCTTCACCGAGTAAGGCTAATTGTTGTTTGGTAAAGTTTCTTGCCGGACTCAATTCTACTTGCGTGATACTCGCCGACAGGCGCAATTTAGCCCCCCGTAACAAAGTAGCTGTTTTTTCATTACCCCGATGTGTTACCTCGGATTGAATAAGATGTTCCAGAAGTTCATGCCCCTCCAGTTGATGATTGAAGGGAAGCTCCAGTTGGGAGCGATACGCGTGATGCATACCCATAAGCCTGAGTTGTTGCATTTGATAAAGTGTTTGTGTACTGTTCATGGTATTTAAAATTTAAAAGTTTATTGATAGTTTTCTTTCCCCCGTATGTTCTCATGCGTAGGCGTGGTGCTTTGCTCAGGTGGATTGGTGAGTTTATCCAGACCTCTTTCCAGAATATTTTTAATCATCGTATAGGTTACTTTTGGACCCTGTAATACACGGCTGCAAGCCGCATCCAGACGTAGCACGCCATATTTGTTTTTAAGCATGAGCATACCAAAGCAGGATTTGTAATTTTGTTCCACTAAAAAATTGCTCTCCAGGATCAGCGAAGCTGCCTGTTCAACACAACTCCCCAATCCTCTGGCCTGAGCCAATAAATCCTCTTTATTCCATCCTTTTATTTGGTGCATATGCTGATGGTTAGGCGGCATATGTTCGGTTAAGGTATGGTACATTTTGGTGTAGGTATTTCGTGGATGTATAGCAATGCGTTCATAGTTGTAATACACCTGTACCTCTGTTTTATCATACTGCACTTCTACCTTTTTACCTACATACTGATAAGGTACACTATAGTAATGATGGTCTTCGCTTAACTGGATATGGTAGTTGCGCTGTACCGTAAGGGTACGGACATTTTTCAAACTAAAAACCTCTGTTGGCAATACCTTGAGCTTGTCTTTCTCCTGTTGGTCAAAAAAATACATACGGCTATGAGGGCTGTTCTTATAGGCTTTGTCGTTGAGTACAAGTAGTTTCTCCAGCATCGCTTTATTGAGTTGTTCTATACTGAAAAAGGTTTCGTTTCGCAATGGTCCATAGATATGGTTATAGACAATACTCACTGCCTTTTCTACCATGGCCTTATCTCTGGGTTCATAAGGTCTGGTGGCACTGAAGGTGATATTATAATGAGCGGATAGCTGATGACATAACGCAGTAAATACAGGCTCATATTTACAACTCCGGGTAACGGCTGTTCTTAAATTGTCACATAAAATAGTAGTGGGCGTGCCGCCATAAAATTTCAGCATCTGATTGATGCAATCAGCGAAGTCGGCGGTTTTTTGAGAAGGTACGGCATAGCAAAATATCAGACCACTGTAAGGCAATATGGCTACGTATACTTCACATACTACCACTTCAGCTGTTTCTTTAACCACATAGTGTTGTTTCTTACCCGCAAAGTCTATCATCATTACATCACCTGGCGTATATTCCATATGCATGGCTAAATCAGCTTGTTTGAACCATTGCTTCAGGTGATAACAATACTGACTATACCCATAGCCGTCTGTATGCAACAGAATATATTCTGTCCAAAGTAAACGCCGGGTGACCCCCGTTTTATGAAGTTCTGTATCCGTCGTTTTAAAGTACTGAATCAACTGGTGCAGGCGTTCGGTTTTAAACAGTTGTTCGTCATTTTTATAGGCCTTCTCAGCCAATTCTTTGTCTGGCAGAGTTGCTTCTAATCCCGGGTTTCGTACATATTTACGAACACTATTGCGGCTTATGCCTACACGACGAACGATCTCGTGAATGCTTACACCTTCTTTATGTAATTGAAGGACTTGTTTTATTTGTTCCATTACTATTGGTTTTTGTGCCATTGCGCTTTTGTTTTTAAGCGCAATCAACATCAAAAAGCCATTACATTATAGTTCATCAGGCAGGGTCATCATCCCGGAATCTGAAAACGATCTTTCGTATCAGGGCGGGTCAACATGCCGGAATAATATCAACCCATAATCAGTAAATTATTCATGCGGGTCAATCCCGAAGAAACTTCGGGACAGGCTATGCCGGAATCTGAATATGACCCTTCCGAATCAGGTGGGTCAACATAAAACGGAATGGTGGGTCAACATAAAACGGAATGGTGGGTCAACATGGTCCGGAATTTATATGTTTGCTCTTCATAGTTTAATGGACCTTGGTTAAAATAGGATAGAAAAGATGGCATTGCAACTTTACGCACATGTTTCCATTGTTCATCTACTTCTTCAGGCGTTGTAGGGAAAAACAACTTATCATATTCGGCTTCAATTT
>JAJAYD010000016.1 GCA_026786345.1 Chitinophagaceae bacterium | reverse complement strand
GCTTTATTCCACTGCTTAAATTTTGGTTTTACAACTGTAAACTTTATTACTAAACATTAATTGTTAATTATATTGCAGCCCTTATTAAAAAATGAGTTACATAATTATGACCATGCAAGCACGTAAAATACTTCTTTATAAAAAAACAGTTTACTCTTCTATGCCTTTTTTATGCAGCAATTGACCTTCTTTACTTGTCAATTTTAACTCAGGTTTTGTTTCCGGAATTCATTTTCTTTAAAAATCAAAAAACATCATGACAAAATTTTTAATGACGTTATTGTGCATTGGATTGGCAATCGGCCAGCTGTTTGCACAAAACCGCACTATTACCGGCAGGGTTACCGATGAGGCGGGAGGGCCGTTGACCGGGGCCACTGTTGCCATAGCAGGCGGAAGCACAAGGACTATAACAAATTCTAACGGAAATTTTAATATTGCCGTATCGCCTTCTGTTAAAGAATTAGAAATCAGCTTTGTGGGTTTTGCAACGCAAAAGTTTTCAATAAGTTCGCAAAATACGCTTGAAGCACGACTAACTTCTTCTGCTGCTACCTTAAGCGAAGTTGTTGTACAGGTGCCGTATGGTACTATAAAAAAGACATCGTTTACGGGGTCGGAAAATACTGTTAGTGCAGCGAATATTCAAAAGCAACAGGTTACAGATGTAACCCGTGTGCTTGAAGGTCTTGTGCCCGGTATTATAGCTACAAACGGTGGCGGTGCACCTGGTACTGGCGCTTCAATACTTATAAGAGGTGTGGGTTCAATTAATGCTACCAGCTCTCCCCTTTATGTTTTAAATGGGGTTCCTTACGATGGTTCAATTTCCGATATATCAACTGATGATATAGAGTCGGTAACAGTTTTAAAAGATGCCGCCGCTGCCGCCCTTTATGGATCACGTGCTGCAAATGGGGTAATTATCATTACCACAAAAAAAGGTAGAAAAGGCAAAGCTGTGCTAACTGCAAGCCTACGGCAGGGTATAATGTCAAGAGGCATTCCCGAATATGACAGAGTTGATGAAAAAGATTATTACGAATTGTTTTGGGAAGCTTATAGAAATTCATATTTAAGCCAGGGTGACAGCCGTTCTGCTGCTGGTATCAAAGCCTCAAATGTGCTTACAAGTGCAAATGGCCTTGTATATAACGCGTTTAATGTACCCGGTAATAAATTAGTTGACCCAATAAGCGGAAAATTGAATTCAAACGCCTCGTTGTTATGGCACGAGTCTTTTGAAGATGCTATGTTCCGTGATGCCTTAAGGACCAATGCTAATGTGAACATTTCAGGTGCCGGGGAAGGAATGGATTACTACTTATCAGCAGGGTATTTAAATGAGGAAGGTATTGTTAAGTACTCAGGTTATAAAAGATATAACATGCGCCTAAATGTGAATGCTGCCCCTACAAGTTGGTTGAATGCAGGCATTAACCTTGATGGGGCCATCTCTAAAAGAAAAGATGTGCCTAGTGGAGGAACGGCAACTACAAACCCATTTTATTACACACGTCAAATGGGGCCTATCTACCCTGTTTACGAACATAATGTAACTACAGGAGCTTTTGTTGACACTTTGGGTGAACATAAATTTGATTACGGTGTTCCCACTCAAATGGGCACACGACCTTATGCTGGTAACTCAAATGTAGCAGGCACTTTAAGCCTGGATGACAGATCAAGGGATATTTTTAACGGCAATGCCAATGCCTTTGCTGAGATTAAATTTTTAACTGATTTTTCGTTAAAGGCCACGATTGGGGTTAACTATTTTGCAAACAATATTACAGACTATCAAAACAACCAATACGGTGATGCAGCTCCTGCTACCAATCCTCCAGCCACGTGGGGCAGGTCTACCAAAACAAACGACAGGCAGTTGTCCTTAACCGGCAACCAAATATTATCGTGGACACATAACTACGGTAACCATAATTTGCGTGTTTTGAGTGGTCACGAAAATTACAAGTACAGGTATAATTATCTATCTGCAGATGCCTCAGGATTTTTAGTTCCGGGTCAAACAGAGTTGAACAATGGCTCAGGTCCTGTAAGCCCGTCAAGTTCATACACAGATAACCACACAATTGAAAGCTACCTGGCTAATTTAAATTACGATTTTAACCAAAAATATCTTGTATCCGGAAGCTTTCGTACCGATGGTTCATCACGGTTTGCAAAAGATGTTCGTTGGGGTAATTTTTATTCAGTAGGCTTAGGCTACAGGCTATCCCAGGAAAAATTTCTCTCAAATATTAAGTGGTTAGATGAATTAAAGTTAAGAGCCAGCTATGGAGAACAGGGCAATGAGGACATAGGTTTATATTATCAATATGGGAATTATTACTATGCCTCTCCAGGTTCTGGTCCAACTTCTCCGGTAAGCTATACACCTCCATCAAGGCCAGCAAATGTTGGGCTTGCGTGGGAAAAAAATAAGACGGCTAATATAGGGTTAGATTTTGCCATTTTCCGCAACCGTGTGACGGGTACAATTGAAGCTTTTAACAGAATATCAGATAATTTACTATTCGATGTTCCGCTTCCAACTTCAACAGGATTTTCAAATGTTTATCAAAACATCGGCTCAATGAAAAATTATGGCCTTGAATTACAACTTGGTTATAATGTAATAAAAAGCAGGTCTTTTAATTGGCGGGTTGATATGAACCTTACAACCTTTAAAAACGAAATAACCAAACTACCCCCTAAACAACAGGAGAAAGGAATTATAAACGGAACCAAAAAGCTTTTCGTTGGTCGCAGTATTTACGATTTTTGGCTGCCTGAGTTTGCAGGCGTCGATGCCTCCAATGGAGATGCTTTGTACTACCGCGATATAACAGATGCCAATGGTAAAGTAACAGACAAGGTGGTTACTAATGAATATACAAAAGCTTCATTTTACTTTCATAAGTCGGCTCTCCCAAAATTTTCGGGTGGTATTACAAACTCAATTAATTATAAAGGATTTGATTTGTCTTTCCTTATTACCTTTTCTTACGGCGGACAGTTTTATGATGGTAATTACGCATCAATTATGCATCGTGGTTCGGCAGGTACTGCTTTACATACGGATGCAGTTAAAAGATGGCAAAACCCAGGTGATGTTACAAATGTTCCCCGAATACAAAACGCGGTTGCCAATCAGGAAGGTGCTTCGTCACGTTGGCTGGTTGATGGAAGTTGGTTAAACGTAAAAAACTTTACACTTAGCTATACCTTCCCAAAGGATGTTCTTAGAAATCTTCACTTGACGGGGTTACAGGTGTTTGGTAATTTTGATAATGCCTGGTTATTTACAGCAAAAAAAGGAATGGATCCTCAACGTGCATTTACCGGTACAGCCGATGCCTCATACACTCCGTTCCGTACAGCTACTTTTGGTTTTAATTTTAATTTATAATTTTTATATATACAGCCATGAAAAAAATACTTCAATATGCTACTGCACTTTTCATGCTTTCTGCAATAGGGTGTAAAAAAGATTACCTTGAAACAGCGCCTTCAAATGCAATATCTGAACAAAAGATTTTTGAAGATGTCGTTAAGGTATATTCAACGTTAGACGGTGCTAATAAAGAACTGTATGCCTATGGAACTGGTTCTTCCGCAACTAGTCACGATATTTTCGGCCAAAAAGGCTTTGATTTGGCTAATGACCTTATGGGAAACGATATGGTTGTGCACAGCCAGGGTTATGGATGGTTTAATGCGGATTATAATTATACTGAATGGAGTGTGGCCACACAAAACCGTCAGTCTGATTTAGCCTGGTATCTGTACTACGATATCGTTAAACAGGCAAACACTTTGATTGCAAACATTGGTAACGTTGCTACCACAGCAGCAAATAAAGATATCATAAAAGGCCAGGCGTTAGGCCTGCGTGCTTACGCTTATTTTTACCTGATCAACTATTTTCAACAAACCTATAAAGGCAATGAAACTAAGTTGGGCGTACCTCTATATATATCCGTATCAACAGATAGCAAGGGTCGTGGTACGTTGAAAGATGTTTATAAGCAAATAATTGCCGATCTAACTGAAGCTGAAACCTTATTGAACGGTAAGCCAAGGGTCTCAAAAGTAAACGTTGATGTATCGGTAGTGCAGGGTCTTAGGGCAAGAGTAGCGCTTATAACGGAGGATTGGGCCACGGCTGCTACTTATGCCAATAAAGCAAAAACCAGCTACACACTAATGACTTCGGCTAATTATGCTTCAACCACTGCTTTCTCGTCTATTAATAATCCTGAGTGGATGTGGGGTTCTTTAATAGGGGCAGCAGATGCCACAATTTATGCCTCATTTTTTTCGCATATTGATATACGTACAGGTGGCTATGCGGCCTTAGGAGGACAAAAGAAAATTACCAAAGCATTGTACGACCAGATACCTGTTGGTGATGTAAGAAAGACCGTTTTTAAAGCGCCGGGAACGGGTGTTGCTCCTAATGTTGATTACAACCAGCTAAAACACCAGGTACCAACTGCGGGAAGTTGGAGCGGCGATTATCTTTATATGCGTGCAGGCGAACTGTACCTGATTGAAGCCGAAGCTCTGGCACCCCAGGCAAAAGAGGCGCACGCCCGTACAACTCTGGAAACCCTTATTAAAACAAGGTATCCGGCATACAGCGCAGCTTCTTTTAGCGGCACTGGCTTATTAAACGAAATATTATTGCAAAGGAGAATTGAATTATGGGGTGAGGGTTTTTCGTTAATGGATATAAAGCGTTTAAACCAGGGGCTTAGCCGCCCAACCGGTGCGGGTAATCATGGTGCGCCAAGTTTTGATCCGGGAGTATATACAACCCAGCCTGCTGATCCAAGGTTTATTATGAGAATACCCCAAAGAGAATTAGATAACAACGCTAACCTGACATCGGCTGATCAAAACCCTTAGGATTAATTAAAAACACTGTAAAATTATGAACAAGCTTTTAATATCATTTGCCTTAGTAGCGCTTATAAGTGTGTCGGGCTGTAAAAAAAATAATCTTGTAATCGATAAGGATCCACTGATACCACCACAGTACGCCGAGTTGGTTTTACCAACATTTACAGCCAAAAGCTACTTTATAACCAGCGACCCGGCTACGGAATTTAAAATTCCTGTAGGTATAACCAATGTTACGAATGCAGACAGAACCATACAATTCACCTATACCTCTGCAACAGCAGTTCAGGGTACACATTATACTGCACCGGCCAGCATAACCATTCCAGCAGGTAAAGCGTTGGATACTTTGCGGATTAAAGGAATTTTTGCAAATTATCCCAGCGGTCGAAAGGACATAGTTAAAGTTAAAATTACGGGGGGCTCAGCACCTGCATTTGTTGGGAAGGATTCAGTAAATGTTGTCTTGCAAAAATATTGTCCGGTAGTATTAAATGCTTTATTGGGGAACTATGCCCGTACAACTGAACTTTTAGGAACCGGTGCTTACGGACCATATCTAACTTCTGTATCATCTGTTACTCCGGTTAGTACCACAAAAGGAAAAATAGTTGTTGAGAATATATTTGATTATGGTTGGGGACCCATAACGTTTGACCTTGACTGGGCTGATCCTGACCCAAATAAATTTACGGTTACTGTGGTTACCCAATCATCGGGGATTGCAGATGGTGGTACTATCGATGCTCCTTATGCTGGCAAAGAAGTTATGGTTCGTCCCTTTTCAGGTCAATCCGGAACTTTTGATGCCTGCGATAATACGATCACCCTTAAAATGCAGATTGGTGTTGTCGGCGTAGGTTATCTCCCCAGTTTATATACCGTTACAATGAAACGCTAACGTCTTTTGTCATAGAGAAAGAGAGGGTCATCTCCATTATTTATTTGAAGGTGACCCTCTTTTTTTATACCAAATAATTAAAATGTTTTTTAATATCTTTTTATAGTTTTTTGTAAAATTTAATATTGAATAGAATTGTGTTGATTGGTAATTTACACTATAAAATATACGTATGCATAAGGTTCTTTTACTTCTTATTTTAAGCATTTGTTCGTTAAAAGGCTTTAACCAGGCTTTATATCAGGTTGGCAATTCAGAAAAAGAAAGGAATTCGAGCCTGATAGTTGAAGGCAAGGTAATTGACCAGACCTCTTTTTGGAATGCAACGCATACCATGATTTACACGAGCAATAAGATCAAAGTATATAAGATTTTTAAAGGCCAGCTTACAGCAGATTATGTTGAGGTGTTAACACAAGGGGGAAATGTTGGCGAAGAAAGTATAGCTATAAGTGATCTGGCAGAGTTAGAAAAAGATGAGATTGGCGTGTTTTTCTGCTATCCTAATACTTATAATTTAAGATCAGGATCGGGTAATATTCTTTTTGATATATACGCAGGTGCGCAGGGCTTTATAAAGTACAACGTGGAAGGTAATAAAGCTACATGTCCCTTCAACCATTATTCAAGTATAACCCATGAGCTTTACCCACTTTTAAAATACTTGACAGGCCAGGATTATGTTGTAAAAGACGGTTCATTAATCATAGGAAACACTGGTAGCCTATTGTACAGAGGAGCTGCGTTTATCTCTTCCTTTTCGCCCACCACGGTTAATGCAGGCGCAACATCCGATCCGGGTACCAATCTTTTAACAATTACAGGAACTGGATTTGGTACGCCTGGCGGCACAGCCGCGATAAAATTTTCTGATGCAAACGCAGGGGTGGGAAGTGGTGTTTATTATACAGTTAATTCAGGCAGTAATCTTATAGTATCCTGGACAGATACCGAAATTAAAGTAAGGGTGCCAAGCCGCGCCGGCTCGGGTACCATAATTGTCAGGGATGCAACAGGTAACGAGAATATTTCATTTGAACTTTTAAGTGTTTTTTATAGTATTCTTGAAGGTACTGTCGGAGGGGTTGTTAAGCAATTGAACCTTATTAACGCTAATGGTAAGGGAGGGTATGACATGCTGTATTCTACTACCATGACACCGGAGATTACTGTTACATTTAACCGGGCTTTGAAAACGTGGATTGATTTATCGGGTTTTAACGTTGTTGATGGTGGAACAACGGGCATTGCCAGAGCGGCTTCTGACGGTAATTGTGTTGTTTTTTTGGACAATGCCGAAAATGGAACTCCTTTACCCGCAGGCGTACTGGCAGCTTGCTATACCTATACAAATGCTTGTACACCTACAACAGCCAACCCCTTTAGACGGCCCGAATTTGACATTATAATTCGGAGCAGTTTTTCAACTGGTACTGTTATATTTACTAACGGTCCGTGCCCACCTGCTTCAAATGTAATTGACCTGGAAACAGTCCTTTTGCACGAATTGGGCCATGCACTTAATCTTGGCCACATTAATGATGCACCTGAAGGATCAGGGGTTAATAGAAATCCGCCCAAACTAATGTATTACGCGGTATCAAATGGTGTAAAGAGAAATTCTCCGGATGCTTCTGCTTACGAGGGATCAATTTATACTTGTTCAACAAACGGATCAATAAACTTTGGTAGCTGCACTGCTATTGTTAGCCATACGCAAAAGCCGATATTGAGGGATTCAAAAGATGAATGCCCTTTATTTTTTCCAATTTCTCCAACTCCACAGGGAACACAATTAAATTTTGATTTGGAGCACGCAACTTCCAATAGTAAACGTGATCCTCAGTTTACTAATTTAACCTGTAATTTTACGGGTACTAATGTTACGAATAACCTTTACTATGTTTTTAGAACCGATGCCGCAGGATCCTTATCTATATTAGTCGCCGACTTTGTACCATACCCTTCTCCTTTTTCTGAATGTAGTGGTACTGCCCCTACAATTCGCCTGGCGTTATACCAGGTTAATTCTTGTCCGGATGGACAAAATTTTCCTGCTGCCATTAATTGCAGAAATTTTAGTGGTAATGGCGTTGTTGATGTGATTACCGGTTTAGCTGCTAATACAAACTACCTGATGTATATAGATGGAGGACAAAATGCCAAGGCAACTTTTAAATTAATACTTGGTGGAAATGCCTTACCAATTAAACTTGAAAGTTTTACAGGAGAAATTAAAGGAAAGCTGAACGAGGTAAGATGGAAAATTGCTTCGTACGTTGATGTCAAAAACATTGTACTTGAGAAAAGTGCTGATGGTATCGAATTTAAATCGTTAAAAAATTATGTGACAAATATTACAACCGGTCAGGAATATGTAGTGAATGATAATTTGCCGTTTGCCGGCAACAATTTTTATCGCCTTGCAACATTTAATAAAGATGGCACTGTGCAATATTCAAAAATAGTATTGCTTAAAAGAAAGGAGACAATCAAATTTAATATCTATCCCAATCCGGTGGCAGATCATATTAATATAATTATAAATTCCGTTGAGAATGTTGATAAAATAAGCATTAGAATTTATAATAATTTAGGCCAGCTTTTATATAACAGAACTTCCGGCATTTCAAATGGGATAACAAATGTTGGGGTAAATACTGGAAAAATGTCCGCAGGTACTTATCGCTTAGTGGTAAGTGATAAAAACAATCAAATATTGGAGCGTTTAGTTTTTCAAAAGCTTTAATTAAGCCAAATAGGCTAAGTAATACTAAAACAAATTGTATTTATGGCATATAATTAATAGGTTTTTGCCTAATCTAAATTGTACAAGGTTATATTACAAAAGCTATTCACTTTCAATTTTAATTCAAATAGGCTTTACTTTAAATTATATAGTCGTTACGTAATTTCAGAACTCGTTACCTGCTAATTAAAAAGTTGATTTAATTCGTAAGCTTAAACTGCCGTTGTTGTTTTTACAGCATAAAAGTGCGAGGATTCCGGCCGGCCATTGGGACGGGCAACAAAAGCCTGATTAACGCTCAACTGCATGGCTCAAAAATAAAAATGACAGGTACTTTAATCTGTAGAAAGTAAGCAGTTCTGAACTTAAAACAGCCTACTGCAGCACTTCTGCAAGCTTAGCTTCTAAATCCTGGCCACGCAGGCTGCTGGCAATAATTTTTCCTTGAGGATCGATGAGCACATTAAAAGGAATACCATCAAAACCGTAGGCCTTTACGGCAGTGCTTTCCCACATTTTTAAGTCGCTCATGTGCGGCCATTGCAGCTTATCTTTTTCAATGGCTTTTAACCAGGCAGCTTTGTCCTGGTCAAGCGAAACGCCGAGGATGGTAAAATTTTTATTTTTGAACTGGTTGTAAGCCGCCACTACATTCGGATTTTCTGCACGGCAGGGGCCACACCAGCTAGCCCAAAAATCAACCAGCACATATTTGCCTTTAAAATCGCTTATGTTGATGGTTTTGCCATTAGCATCGGGCATTGATAAAGCTGGTGCCGTCTGGTTAAGCAAAGCATACCCTGCTTCGGGTACAGCAGCAGTTTGCTGTGCTAATAAACTCTTAACCCTCGCAATTCCTGAGTGCTCTTTAAACTTTATAGAAGCGCCGTCAGCTAACGGTTTCAATGCATCAGGCGACATGGTACGGCTTGCCAGTCCGATAGCATAAAACGTAGCAGCAGGGCTTTGTGATTCTTTAATGAAAGCAGTAATGTGATTGTTCATTTGTGTCAGCTCACGGTCTCTTTTGTTTTTTACAATTGCAAGAAGGCTGTCATTAGTTCCCTGCTTTTGCAAAGTATCCAGTTCTTTAAAAGTGGAGAGTAAGATTGAATCGTCTTTTTTGTAAATGCTAAACAGATCGTGCAAACTTTTACTTGCCGCAGATTCTTTTACTTCATAATTGGCATAGTCGTTTACATCCATATTTACGCGGATGGTTTTAGAGTCATTGATCAAAATAACGTCGGGCCCCTTATCCAAAACCAGCCGGTAAATGCCCTGTTCATGCGCATTTGCTCTTAGTGTAAACGAACCATCTTTGCCTAACCTAGTCGAATCGAGTATCAAAGGCTCGGGACTGCTGTACGGCACTTCCATCAGCAATACCTTTTTGCCGGGGGCATTCAAAATAGTACCGGTCACTACAAAAGCACCGTTCTTTTTTTCTTTACAGCTTATGGCCAGTATGGCAAATATTACCAGGACCGACATCAATTTCTTCGTCATATACTTACATGCACTATTTTAATTGTTCTTCAAATAAGTGGGTAACCGTTTTAGGATCAGCCTTACCCTTACTCAATTTTTTTACTTCTCCAACAAACAAACCAATCAATCCTTTCTTACCCTTTTTATACTCACTTACCTTTTCGGGCATTTTGGTTAATACCTGCTGAACCCAGTTGTTTATTTCGTTGTCGTCGTTTGTTTGTAACAGGTTAAGTCTGGTTGCTATTTCTATTGGAGTAGACGCAGGCTCGGCAAATAATACCGGTAATATTTTATGCGAGGCGGTTGAGAAATTAACCTTCCCATCATCAACCAGCGTAATCATATCTGCCAGGGTTTGCGGTGATAAGGTAAGTTTAGAAAAGGATACATGGTTCTCATTTAAATATTGTTTTACCGGGCCCAATATCCAGTTTGCAATAGCCTTGTAATGGTTGGTGTGTTTGGCAGTTTCTAAAAAGAAGTCAGCTTCCGGTTTTTCTTCGCACAATTGTTTGGCATCGTAGGGCGTAAGCGCAAACTCCTGCTGCAGGCGGCTTAATAATTCCTCGGGTAATTGGCCAAGATTTGACTGGATTCCCTGAATATACTTTTCAGTCAGGTAAAATGGTGTAAGATCCGGTTCGGGAAAATAACGGTAATCATTGGCTTCTTCTTTATCGCGAATGCTGAAAGTAGTATCGGTATCGGCATCGAAACTGCGTGTCTGCTGGGTGATCTTTTCTCCCCGTTCCACCATTGCGGTCATCCGTTCAATTTCAAACTCAATGGCTTTTTTTACGTTGCGAATGGAGTTTAAATTCTTTACCTCTACTTTAGTTCCAAGCGTGGTTTCGCCTTTTAATCTAATGGAAACGTTGGCATCGCAGCGAAGGCTGCCTTCTTCCATATTGCCATCGCAAACGCCTATCCAGCGAACCAGTTTTCTAACTTCGGTTACATATTGAAAAGCTTCTTCAGCGGTATTCATGTCAGGCTCGGTAACAATTTCAATCAAAGGAACGCCGGCACGGTTTAAGTCCACACAGGTATAGTCAGGGTCAGCATCGTGTATGCTCTTTCCTGCATCTTCTTCCATGTGTATGCGGTTCAGTTTCACTTTCTTTTCGCCTTGCGTTGTTCTTATAATTACATAACCCCCCTGGCAAATGGGCGTGGTGTGTTGCGATACCTGGTAACCTTTTGGCAGATCGGGGTAGAAGTAGTTTTTACGGGCAAAATAATTAAACCGTTCAATGTGGCAATGGCAGGCCAGGCCCATTTTAATGGCATACTCAACAGCTTTCTTATTAGTTTTAGGCAAGGTACCGGGGTGGCCCATGGTAATGGCACTTATGTGGGTGTTGGGTTCTCCGCCAAATGAAGCGCTGTCGCCACAAAATAATTTGCTTTTCGTGGCCAGTTGTGCATGTACTTCCAGGCCAATTACCGCCTCATATTTTGTGTCTGCATTCATTATTGCTATTAGTAGATCTTCTTTTTTTAAGAGTGTAAAGGTATTAGTTTACAGGTAAAAGATGCGCCTGTCTTCAAGGCAAAAAGCTGTTTAACATTTTACTTTTTTTCAGGTTGATTGTTTACGTCAAAACACAAAAAAGCCGCCTGGCTAAAGGCGGATTGCTACTTTATTATTAAATTTTTTAAAAGCTGTCTAAATTTTACCGCAAAGATTTTCGTAAACATATTTTTTACCACATAGCCACATAGATACAAAGTAAAAAATACAGATAGTGGCCTATGTGACAACTGTGTGCCTATGATACTATGTGGTTAAGGCTACATTATGCTCTTTGTTACTCATGGTATTTTCAAAATATAATTTTTAGACAGCTTCTTACAGATCAGCAGTTTTTAGTTTTTTGGGTATTTTGATTTCTGCAGACTCGGCTTTGCCTCCGCGGTTAAATTCAAATTTCACTGCGTCACCTTCTTTCAAATCTTTCAACTGGGTTTTAAGATCGTCTACTCCTTCAACCTGTTTGCCGTTAATTCCGGTAATAATATCACCTTCTTTAAAACCTGATTTTGATGCAGGAGAATCAGCCTCCACCTCATTTACTTTTACTCCTTTGCCTTCTTCAACATCCTGAATTTGCATACCAATTTTTGGCTTGCGGTTCCACCTAAACATATTGCCATCTAACAAAGGGCCAAATGCTTTATCCGGCATCTCGAATTTAAAATTGTTCTCGTCCATATTAAAATTGAACGACCGGTTTTTGTTCTCACCCAATGTAGCTGAAACTTTATCCTCTTTGCCATTACGCTTGTAAGTAATGTCTACTTTATCAGCAGGTTTACGTTCGCTAATTGCCTCAATTAAATCCTGCGGCGAAGTGATTTGTTCCTTATCAACTTTGGTGATGATGTCATCTTTTTTCAACCCGGCTTTTTCTGCTGCACTTTCTTTCGATACCGAAATAACCTTCGCACCATCTTCCGTTTTTTCGGTGCTCACACCTAACAATGCTTTTTTTCCCGAAAGAATTTGCGCAAAATCCATCCCTTCCATATCCGCTCCGGGTATACCCATTACCCTTGCACGTGGGCTCATTCTTCCCATAGCCATTGTACCTGGGCGTTTCATTTTCATAATGGTAATGTCTTTGTCATTGTATTCTTCCATCGGTTTGCCATTGATGGTCACTTTTTCTCCGTCAATAACAATGGTGGTCTTTTCTTTTTTATCCCCTTTTTTACGAATAACAATCTCTTGTTCTTCTTTTTCCATTGGCCTGGGAGTCTTTGGTGCTGACTGCCCGAAAGATTTTGGAGGAAGGTTTAATATAAACCCGCCAACAATTATTAATGACGCTTTTGCAATCCGGTTCATGGTGTAAATTTTTATGTATACGAAATATTTAGTAGATCAAATCTACGGAACAAATTCTACTACGAAAAGTTTCGGAAATGTTAAAAGAGAGGATAATGAATAGTGAATAATTTTATGAAGTTGCTATATGACTGTTGACAGATGACAGAAAAAATATTTGTTGGCGGTAGTTAATACTTGATAGGAAGTTAATTGATGGCAAAAAATTTACGGTAGTCTAAAAGAAGGTATTTATAGAATGTCGTAAATAGACTACCGTAAACTACGTATTGGTAACGGGTTATTTTAAGTTGAATTTTTAAATGCTAAATGTCAGGAAGAACATTGGCGGTTGTTTAATAGTTGATACAAAGTCATGGCATCCTTCGTGCCCCTTTGTGCCTTCGTGTCTTTGTGGCTCAAAAAAATTGGCTTCTGCGTTTTGCCCTCAGCGTTCTACACTCTGCCCTTGTGAAAAGGTGAACATTTTTTTTACCGTCTCAATTACGTTGGAAAGCTGGCCTGCATCTTGTCCGCCTGCCGTAGCCAATAATTTTTGACCACCGCCACCGCCGTTAATTAAGGGGGCAACCTGCTGTTTAATTATGGTAATAGCGTCGGTGTTATTTGAAGCAGCTACGCCTTCATCCAACATGAGTGCTACAGCAGGTTTGCCTTCAATATTGGCAACCAGTAAAACAACATAGTTATTCAGCATTGGCTTTAGATCGGCACATAGCTTACGCAGACTTTCTGCATTGCTTACCTCCACCATCTCTCCAATAAAATTGACTGATCCCAGGCTTTGCACTTTGCCGGGTAAACCTTGTTTGATCACTTGTAATTGTTTGGTCTCCAGGCTTTCCATCTTCTTTTTTAAAACACTGTTGTCCGTTTGAAGCGATTCGATAGCCTTTATTGTTTCCTTGGGGTTTTTGAGGGCTTCTTTTATCTGATGCAATTGACTGAAAGTTTCCTGCACCAGGTTATAAGCCATAATACCGGCAACAGCTTCTATGCGCCTTACACCTGCGGCTACGGCTGTTTCATGCTTAATTTTAAACAAGCCGAGCTGCCCTGTTGTGCCGGCATGTGT
>JAJAYD010000015.1 GCA_026786345.1 Chitinophagaceae bacterium | reverse complement strand
TTTATACAAATAGCCCTGCGCATAGCTTGAGGATAAATAATAAAGCAACATTTCACAACCCTGTTAGGGATGAATTAAGGGCAGGTTTACTTAATCTATTAAAAGCTGTTGAAACTTTGATTTTGAAAACAAAGACTCCTTGCTTACTAACAATGAAGTGATCCCAAACATGGAAGAAGACGAGGATGCTCCGGGGTACCGAAGCTGGTATCATAAAAAATAATCGCCCTACCCTACCAAGGTTACATTAACCGCGTTCATTCCTTTTTTACCTTCCTGCAGGTCGAATTCAACTTGATCTCCTTCTTTAATATTTTGACTTATCAATCCACTTATGTGAACAAAAGTTTCTTTATCAGAATCGTCATGTTTAATAAAGCCAAATCCTTTTTCAGTGTTGAAAAACTTAACGGTACCTTGTTGCTTGTCCATTTTAATTGTGTTGTATTTTTTTATAAGGTGCAATGGGAATCATCCCCCTTTTTCTAAGTGTACCGGAGTGCACTTATGAATAAAGGTAGATATTGTTCTTTGAACACCCGAACAACCTTACCGCTTTTATTAGCATTGGCACATGCGGGAAGAACAGGGCTGGTTTTAACACCCACTACAAGGGCCGGAACGAAAAAGGACAGGAACCTCTACTGATCAAATTCAAATAAATTTCCTGGTTCTCCTTTTTTGCCTTGGGAGCTTATATACAATTTTCCATCCTGAGAAAAACAAATGCCCTCGGGCTGCTGCATCAATTCCTTATCAATTGTTTGATAAGATTTAAGCACGCCCTCATGAGAAAATACTGCCATCCCTTTATTATCCCTCGTGGTTAAAATATAAATATCATGGGTTACCGGATGCACTGCAATTGCAGACGGATTAAAGCTCAACTTATCGTTAGCTATTTGCTCAAAATCTTTTTTATGAATTTCCAGGTAGGGAGGCCGCACTAAAATTTGCTTACCCATATCAAACCGATAAACTGCTTTGGCTGATTTTTTATCGTCAGGTATGCCTGCATCGTCTTTACAGGCAATAAGCAATGTTTTACTTACCGGGTCGTAGCAAAGGCCTTCAGTATTGTTTTGTTTGGTAAGACCGGTTTCTATCTTATCAACTTTTGGCGTGCCCTGCCACCCTGAAATTTTAAACAGAACGCCATGGCTCCAAAGTGCATACACCGTCTTGTCAACAATGGCAACATCTTCAATATCTACTTTATCTTTTTCAGTTTCTGCAAAGGCTATTGTTTTTTCCAAAATTGCATTTTTATCATCCAACTTAATAAGATAAAGGGCCGGATGCAGGTCTTCAATTAACAACAGGTGATTTGCATCAACCCACGTATTACCCGACACCTCAACCAACTGATCGGGCAAACGCCAGGTGTGGTTAGGTTTTGCAAGATCATATCCCCTACTGCCGGTATTATTTTTTTCAACTTGTACGGTCGCTACTGCCGTATCTCCTCCATTAATATTTTCAGAACCCGGGTTGCTATTACAACTGCCCAAAGCAACTAAAAAAAGTAAAATACATGTTAATTGAATGCGTGACATAATTTAAAGTTGAGAAAGTTTATTTGAAGAAAAAAAAGAAGGTCATGTAACCGCTTTTTGTTACATCTCTGCAAAAAGGTTCACTCTATAACTGTGCCATTGACCATCCTGTTTTCAAAAATCAAAATTACCACAATTGGTAGGTGTACTGAAAGTATACGGGGCAACTCTAATCCAGTCTACCTTCCATACCGGTTGAGTTTCTAATAACAAGTGTAGCCGGTAAAATAATATGTTCGTCCATGGCGGAGCTACCTTTCTTTTCAATAGCCTTAAATAATAAGGTTGCTGCCTGTTGCCCCATCTCAAATGCGGGCTGTGTTACAGTGGTTAGCGACGGGTTCAATATGGGTGCATACGGCAAATTTGAAAAACTGATGAACTTTATCTGCGACGGAATATGAATTCCTGCCTGCTGGCAAACCACGTACACAGGGGCAATCAATTTTTCAACACCGGCAATAATGCCGTCGGGCCTGTTATTGCTTGTTAAAATTTTATTTATAAGTTGATGGTTGTATGCACCATCGTTGGAGCAATCTGCTACGTTATGTTCTTCAGTTTTAAGGTGGTTCTGCAATAACGCCTGTTTAAACCCGGCTATTCTTTTATTGTTGATGTGCAGGTTTTTTGAAACAGATAAATAAACAATGTTCCGGCAACCTGCATCAATAAGGTGTTGGGTGGCTGCAAAGCTACTTTCAAAATCATTGGTGGTTACGCGTTGAACATTTATACCATCCATGGCCCGGTCGAAAAAAACCAACGGAATGGGGTTATCGGTATCGGTTAATAGTTCACTTATATGAACGGTATCAATTGTTTCACTGGTAACAGACATCAGTATACCATCTACCCTGCCGTTCCTGCATTCCTGCAAAATCTTTTTCTCTTTTTCGTATTGTTCAAACGTTAGGTACAGCAACACATGATATCCTTTTAATTGAGCAACATCCTCAATACCTTTTATGGCTGCCGAAAAAAAACTGTCTGCTACTTCGGGTATTACCACCGCAATGGTGTTGCTTTTTTTACGCCGCAAACTGCTTGCATACGGGTTGGGGTTATAGTTCAATGCTTTGGCCAGGGCAATTACCCGTTCTTTGGTTTCAGCACTAATTTCGTAGCTGTCTTTTAATGCTTTCGAAACAGTGCCGATGCTTAGGTTAAGTGCTTTTGCCAATGCCCTGATATTAATTTCGCTCATGAAACATATTTAACCCGTTGTAACGAAAACGGTTTCGTGAATATAGTTGCCGATAATACACAGGTAAAATTAAAAAATCTCAATTTGCAGTAGATACACAATTGCTTTTATAAACTTGCCTGCCATCATGCTTTTTCAAACAACTTCTTTTCCACCTGGTCTTTCTTGTACAAGCCGGGCAATCAGTTACATGCTGTCTAAAAATGAAGTTTTATGGTACCAACCGTGGTTTTCCATAGCATCATTCTTGCCACAGTCTATCCCGCCCTTGCGGGACTCGGTTCACAGGCAGGTTTTCATAGCGGCGTGGCGGTTTACCCTGAGTTTGTCGAAGGGTCGCAATCACTTTATCTGCAGTATAAATGGCATCGTCAGTTTCAAATTAAAATTTTCAAATTCAATTTAAATAGCTTCTTAGCCGAACTAAAATCTCCATCCTCTAAAATTATACTTTATGAACACTATTGTTGCGGAGCCACTTAAAAGTCTTGATGAATGGGAAGATGATATTTTATTAAGATATCCTGAACCAAAATCGGAAACTGCAGAAAAGCAAAAAGATGATTATAGAAATTATGATGATCCGGCAAGGGATACAGTCAGGGAATTTTATCGGTTAAACCACCAGTTTCAAACCTATGACTTTGTTATGCAGAAGCGCAGGGAATACCTGGCTTTTAATAAAAAGGAAATGACCATTTGGGAAGCATTTGATTTTTTAAACCAGTTGGTAGACGACTCCGATCCTGATACGGATCTGAGCCAGTTGCAACACCTTTTGCAAGCCTCTGAGGCCATACGTGCAGACGGTCATCCTGACTGGATGGTACTTACCGGTTTAATGCACGACATGGGTAAAGTGTTGTGCCTTTTTGGCGAACCACAATGGGCCGTTGTTGGCGATACGTTCCCGGTAGGGTGTGCTTATTCTGATAAGATTGTTTACCCTGAATATTTTAAGAACAACCCCGACTATGACAACGGACATTACAACACCAAATTGGGTGTGTATAAGCAGAACTGCGGACTGAAAAATGTGCACATGTCGTGGGGCCACGATGAATATGTGTACCAAATGATGAAGGATTACCTGCCAGAGCCGGGTTTGTATATGTTGCGGTACCACTCCTTTTATGCCCAGCACCGCGAAGGCGCCTACGATCATTTACTGGACGATCACGACCGTGAAATGTTTAAATACGTGGACCTCTTTAATCCGTACGACCTGTATTCAAAAAACCCCACGCCACCCAATTGGACAGAACTAAAACCTTATTACGAAGCGTTGGTGGCAAAGTACCTGCCCCCTACCATCAGGTTTTAAGTAGCTAAAGTTTGCATAAATCAATGCCCGGCGGTATACTGACTTTTGAGCGCCTGCATGCACTTTATCTGTCATCGATTTTGTGGCAGGTATGACATTTTCGGTTACAACAGCCGTGACCGGAGCTTTTTTATTAATTCCATTGCCGGCGTTAACAGGGTGGTTACTGGTGAAAAAAGTATTTCTGAAATTAAAGCTTACAATAAAGCAAGGAAGGCAAGTGGCAGGCGGTAGTCGTGTACAATAAGTTGCACCTTTATAAAGACGTGCGTTATAAACAAAGCAACTGCATTAAATAAACCAGGGTTTTTGATCTTTTTAATATGGAAAGCAGGGACTATCGTTATGGAAAATAAATTATCGATTGTTTTTCCCCCTCTTTAAAACCCGTAAAATCAGGTTTAAGAAATACGGATGTCACTTGCAACGTGTCGGCGTGGCGATGAATACTTAGGTAATGAAACAAAGGTTTATAATTAGCTGAAAGGTCGGCCAGGGCATGTTTACCTTTTTTTAATGGTTGATGCAATCCACCGCCACCACCAATTACAAAAAAATCTTTACCCTGTTGCCTGAAGTGTTCAAAACCGTGGGCATGGCCCGATAAGAACAACCGGCTTTTTTTCGACAAAAGAAAGGAAGTAACAAATTTTTGCTGAACCGGTTTTGAAGAATGGGCAACTTTACTGTTAGAATAAGGCGAATGATGACAACCTGTTATGATAAAAAGAATAGAAGGGTCCGCATCTAATTTTTCAAGCGTTTGCCTATACCATTCAATTTGCGTTGTATTTTCTTCTGAACCCAGTTTATTAAAATTAGAGTTTAATAATACCACCGCAACGGAATCCAATGTATGGATATACCCTGTTTTAATATGATCAGGAAACCTTTGCTGAAAATTTTTCTGCCCTTTTTTAGCAAACAATAATACTTCATGATTGCCCAGCGCTGCATGTACCATTATGCCTTTATTACGCAGGCTGTCAAGGTATACATCCATAGGCTTCCAATTTTTGTTACTATAACCAAGTGATACTACGTCTCCCAATATGTAAACCACCGCAGGTTTGCGGTCTGAAATATCATTAAAGATTTTTTTGGTAGCGAATCGATTATTGCCGGGCTTTTGCAGAAGGGTTTCAATCCATAAAGGCGCCTGGGTATCGCTAACAAATACCATTTCGTTGCTAATAGCTGATGTTGTTTTTTGCCCCTTTGCAAATATGACAAAGAGTAGTAAAAAAATGGACAGAATACTCTTGATAAGCATAAGCAGGTTATACGGTTAAGCTTTTTGATGCTTTAACTATCAAAGCTATTAGAATTTCATCTGCAAGGCATGGCCCCATCATGACCATTAATAGATTTCTAAAAAAGATTTTAGCAGGCGAGGATAAACCAGTTGACTCTTCAGCTTAACTGCGGAGCTGGAAGTTAAGAATTTGGCTTATTGCTGTTATCTACAGCAACATTACCTGGCTTCGGTTCCGGCTTGAACAGCATCAAATCCCCCACCTGATTCAAAGCGGGCTTTCATTGTGCATCACCTTTTCAAATGCTGACTCTTCGGTCAAAACTTCTTAATGACGGTAAGGTATATTTTATATATTGGATAAAGCTATCCGGGAACGCAAACCCAGGTATAAGCTGAGTATTTGACTTATTAGGAATACAATTAAGCCAGGGATGAAATGTTTTGTAAATAGGTTTTAATAGAAGGCTTTAGTCGATACTTCTCCTGCAATAAATGCTTTTCAATCAACTCTAAAGAGTTTTTATCAATAGTATCAGGACAGCCTAAAAGATAGTGCCAGATCATATAAAGCGATGTATACAAATCGTGATTATCTCCTAATTTTTGCTGTAGGTTTTCAATAAATTCCTGGTTGTTAAAGTAAGATTCATCAGCATCTTTTCCTGCTTTTTTTATATGCTTTGTATTGTATAAAACCTCTTTGCACAATTTGCGTATCTCATGCAGTGTTTCATCAAAAGGAGGATAACTTACAAGTTGCTGAAGTCTGCCCCACTTGTAGCTTCTATAATGTAGCAATGCTTTGTTTTTAACCTGTAAAGGAAGTTTTTTCAGCAACAATTTTTTTACATGCTGTATGTTGGGTGCATGCTCCGCAGCATGTTGTTGTAGCAATGCGTATTGCTCTTGCAGAAATTGCAAGTAAGCGTTAGGCAACGCTATTGAGTTTGAATGACACCTCGCTACAATTAGTTCCTGCTGCAACTGTGCATTCCTTAGTTCACCCAATAAATCATAAAATACCTTCAATTGCGGTTGAAGCATTAAAGGCGTTGCCCCAGGGTTTGCCATGTATAGTAAACTAAAGAAAGCATTCAGTTTTTTTATTTCTACACGAAACTCATGTATAGCTTCAGAACCAAAGTGCTCCGCTATTAAAAGGCTATGGGTATTGATAGCATCAAACCTCTTTTCAATAACTTTTGTAATAGCAGCCCGTTTCATAAAAGCAAAGTTAGCAAATGTAAAAAGAGGTTAAAAGCAGCAGCAGCAGGGAAATATTCGGTTCATAACTTTTATGGTTACTGAATAACAGCAGCGTGGTAGTTTATCCGAAGCCGCTTTAATTGGAAGCAAAGCATTGTAAAATACCTGCACAGAAGAAAGCCCAAAACATTTATCCGTTTAACCAGGGTGTATATCCAGTTCGTTTATTTGGTCTTTATAATCGTTTGGGAGCAGGATGTTTTTAAGCAGCCAGTCCATCTTCATCAGCCTGCTAATTTTATATACCGGCAGTACAGGTGTAAGTAAAGAAAAATCACTAAAAGGTAACAGCTCTTTTACCCTGTCGGGAACCACTAATTTTTGACCTTCGGTTAATACTTTAAACCGCATGGCACCCAGGTGCTTTTTATATTGTTTAAAAAGATCGGCAATGTATTTACTCATTTGCAGGTCGGCTATTAGATGAGCGTTTCTTACAGGCAGCCAGTCGATATAATTAGGGGGCAACTCCTTCAATCCCATTCGTGCGCCGACGCGATAAAATACATTGTATACTTCCTCCTTTTCTCCATCAATCAATTTTTTTTCAAGCAGCTCGTACGCCGCAATTGAATAATGTATGAGCATAAAAAGCACATCACGGTAAGCCCAGTCGGGTATGGAAGCACCCCGGTTTTCTTCTACGGCAGCATGTATTTGCCGCAGGGCGTCAATGGCTTTATTGGCTTCATGCATTAACGAAAAAACTATCTTTCTTGCATAGCCGACTGTGGAAAACAGTCGTCCTATGGGATCGGATGGTAGCCTGCCCGTAAAGTAAAGCCAGTCCACGGCTTTATTAAGGGCAAATTCAGCGGCGGCACCTGTAAAAATAAAAAGTATTGTGTCGCTCTTTCCCCGGATTTCTCTAACCACCGAATTTTGTTCAACAAAGAATTGCATTAGGTAAAATTGCTTACTGCTAAGTTACACACCCGGGTGTCCGCGAATGCAAATACGGGCTTGCAGAAGTGACACGCAATTGCAAGGCATGCAGACCTACCCACATAAGCAGACAATTATCCTTCAGCTTAATAGACAACACTTTATCACCTGTAAGTAATTAATTTGTTTCCCTTATACGTAAATCATTTTCCCCATATAGCTATCGCTTATGTTTTTGTACAGGTTTCTTTGCAAAAATTCAAGTTAAATGAACTTAAAGAGTATTTTATTAGTTCCAATGATGATTTTTTCTTTTGGGGTATTTGCGCAAAAAGCAGACACTGTTAAAACACAAACCCTGAAAGAAGTAAAAGTTACAGGCTTTAAAACGGTAGGTGGCACGGGACACATGCCAGAAATTAAAGAGGGTATTATTTACGCAGGCAAAAAAAATGAAGTAATTCTTGTTGATAGTTTAGATGCCAACAAAGCAATTAACAACACCAGGCAGATTTTAGGCCGCGTACCGGGGCTGAATATTGTTGAAACAGAAACAGGCGGTTTTACTGCAAACGGAATTGCCACAAGAGGCTTAAACCCCATTCAAAGTATTGAAATGAATACACGTCAAAATGGGTACAACATCAGTGCAGATATTTTTGGATACAATGAAGCCTATTATATTCCGCCAATGGAAGCCGTGCAAAGAATTGAAATGGTGCGGGGTGCAGCATCATTACAGTTTGGTTCGCAGTTTGGCGGCTTAGTAAATTATGTTACCAAAGATGCACCAATTAATAAAGCTTTTGAATTTACAACATCGCAAACTATAGGTAGTTTTGGTTTGTTCAATTCTTTTAATTCAATCGGCGGCAAGTATAAAAAAATAAGTTACTACGCATTTTTACAATACCGAAGCATGAATGGCTACCGCCCCAATAGCCAGCAATGGCAACTATCAGGCTTTGGCAAAATACAATATAAAAAATCTGAAAAATTTAATGTTGGTATAGAATATTCATTACTTCGAAATCAATTAAAAATGCCGGGTGGGTTAACAGACAGCTTATTTGACGCCAGCCCAAAAATATCTGTCAGGGCAAGAAATTGGTTAAAAAGCCCATGGAACATCATTTCGGCCTATGCTGATTATAAACTTTCAGCAAGCACTACCCTAAGCTTAAAAACAACTTACCTGTTCAGTCATCGTTCATTGGTGTGGCGTAATGAAGATGGCGGGCCCGAAGCTTTGGATGAAATAGACCTGGTTACAAATACTTTTGTTCCCCGTGAAGTAGGTAAAGAGGATATGAATAATGTAACCACTGAATTACGGTTTTCTCAGAATTATAAATTAGGAAAACAAAAATCAACTTTGGCAGGTGGTTTAAGATATGCTTATGCATGGTTTAAAAGACAAGGTGGCGGCAAGGGAACAACAGGCAGTGATTTTGACCTATCTATTACAGGGGATTGGGGTTATAATTTAGATTTCACAACCACCAACATTGCTCCTTTTGTGGAAAATATTTTTAGAGTAGGAAATAACTTTTCAATTACACCCGGCTTTAGATTTGAAAATTTGCATAGCACAGCAAAGGGATATAAAACAACCGACAACGTAAAAGAAACACCCAACGAAAGCCGTGATAGAACATTCCCGCTATTTGGAATTGGATTAGAATATAAGGCCACTGGCAATACTAATATTTATGGAAATCTTAGTCAGGCATACCGCCCTATTGATTACAGCCAGCTGGAACCATTTGGTGTGACATCAAAGATTGACCCTAATTTAAAAGATGCTTACGGTTTTAATACAGACTTAGGTTACAGGGGAACAATCAGGAACTTTTTAAATTTTGACATTGGCGGTTTTTACTTAGTGTATAATAATAGAATTGGAGTTGTAGTGGTAACTGACCCATCAACAGGCAATCAATATTCTTATAGAACAAATATTGCCAACAGCGTTCATAAAGGAATTGTAAGTTATGTGGAGTTTAATCTTTTAAAATATCTGAATGCAAAATCAACATATGGCTTGAGTATTTTCAATTCATTTGCCTACATAGATGCCAAATATACAAGCGGAGAATTTAAAGAAAAAAGAGTAGAAGCTGCTGCTAAAACTATTAATCGAATAGGATTAATTTTCAACAATAGTAAATTCTCCACAACGTTCCAGGTAAACGCTGTTGGCGATGCTTATGGCGATGCTTCCAATGTAAAAACAAGTGATGACCCGATTGCGGGTTATATTCCTGCATACACTGTTTTAGATTTTAGCGCTACCTACAAAATAAAAAACTATGCAATTAAATTTGGTTCAAATAATTTGACAGATAAGTCATACTTCACCCGGAGAACAGATGAATACCCCGGCCCCGGAATTATTCCATCGATAGGAAGAAGTTTTTATTTTGGGTTAACCTCAAAATTCTAACTCTTTGACACAGGGCTTTGCTGATTTTGCTGTCGAGAGACCCGGTTTTTCTTTTTACATAACTTGTCTTAAACTGCTTTGCATAGTTCCAATACAATCGTAACTTTCGAAAATAGGTTTCCGGGTTTTCACTTTAGTAACTCTATAAATTTCCTGGCTTATCACAAATCGAAAGTATTGATCCTCTTTGGTGGATAAGTTTTGTTGAGGCAGGGCCATACTGATTTAGTTCACAGTGTAATTATTGCAATGAACCTTTATAAAAAAAAATGAAATGGAAAAGCATTTTCTGATTGCCGAGGATGATGAAGAGGATATTGACCTTTACAAAGAAGCCATCCTTGCAGGTGCTTTACCAATAAAAGTAAATTTTGTGCTGTATTGCGACGGAATTTTTAAAACCATATCGGTAGTTCCGTTGCCAGATCTTATTATTGTTGACGGAAATCTTCCCGGAAAAACGTTATTGGAATGTATCACTGAAATACGTTCGCACGAAACTTTACATCGTACTCCTTTGGTAGTATTGTCGGGTTCAAGCCCAAAAACATTCCAGGCTAAAAGTTACGATGCAGGTATCAACCTATACCTGGAGAAGCCTAATTCATTAAATGAAATAAGCGAACTTTTTAAAAGACTCTATTATATAGACTGGTCTGCAAATCCCAAAATGAGCGCAGAAGAGTTTTATGCCCTGAATATTTAAATGGAAGTTTTACTGCATTAGGCGCTCCATTACATAACCAGGTCCACTGTTTTTAAAAATGCAATCTTTTACCTACACACGCTTGCTTTTTTTTAGCAAAATCCTGTCAACCTGAAACTGCTGCTATATGTTTTTAAAAAACAGTAGAATCCCTTAATTCATAGAGTTTATAGCAAAAGTTGAAACAGCCCCTTCGCTCCCCTATTCACCTAAACAGAATTTAACCCTTTCTCCATTGGTTGGTTTCGGCACCACACATTTTTACAATCTTTGGGGAAAACTTACCCACCACATCAACCAATTGTTGCTGGCTTTGCATTACGGCGTTAATGTCTTTGTAAGCAAAAGGGGCTTCATCTAATCCGCCGCCTAATAACTTAACACCATGTTTGGTAAGCTCTTCGTTTAAGGCATTCTGCGTGATGGAAGCCATTGCCGCGGTCCGGCTCATTTTTCTTCCGGCACCATGCGATGCAGAGTTTAAAGAGGCAACTTCACCTTTACCTTTTACTATAAAACCGGGTGCGGTCATAGAGCCCGGAATAATACCAAACACATTCTTACCGGCAGGCGTAGCCCCTTTTCTATGCACGATCACTTCTTTGCCTTCAAACATTTCCTTCCAGGCAAAGTTGTGGTGGTTCTCTACCATCTTCATTGGTTGCCGGCCCAGTTGTGAAGCAATTTTAGCATGTATAATATGGTGACATGCGCTGGCATAATCTCCGGCCAGGTTCATTGCAAGCCAATATTCAATACCCTCCTCTTCGTCCAGGGTTAACCAGGCAAGATTACTTGCCTCCTGCGGCAGCTTTCTTTTTTGTTTGGCTATTTTGGTGTAGTGGGCTGCAATGTTTGCGCCCAATGCTCTCGATCCGGAGTGGGTTAAAAAACCAAGATAATTGCCCGGCTCAATTCCCAATTCCAAATCTTTTTCAGCAATCTCAACTACGCCAAATTCTGCAAAGTGATTACCACTACCTGAAGAACCCAGTTGTCTCCATGCCCTGCCATGCAGGCTTTTAAGTATATCAATTTCATTGAACTCCGGCCTGTCCATCACGGCATTATTTTCCGGTTGCCAAAACATGGCGCCGCTTCCAAACAAAGTTGCTTCACCCAGTTCTCTTACAAAAAAAGCTTCCCTGCTTTTTAACTCTTTTACATCAACATCAAACAGGCTCAGGCACATTCTGCAACCAATGTCAACCCCCACGCCATAAGGTATTACTGCATTTTCAGTGGCTAATACGCCACCAATAGGCAGACCATAACCATGGTGTGCATCGGGCATTAATGCACCCGCAACAGCCACGGGCAATTTAACAGCCGTATACATTTGATGAAATGCTCCCTGTTCAATATGCTCTGCACCAAAGGTGTTGAAATGAACACCGGTTGTGTTCAATGAAGTTTCTCCAATGTTTACTTTTTCTTCGGGCAATAAAGCACCTGCTATTTTCCCCAGCACTTCATCTTCTTTAAATGCAGCCGGATCTTGCAGCACCTTCTTCAGAACATCTAAGGCATCTTTCAGCGAATGATGCTTGAAATGTTTTGTCATTGCATAAATAGCCATGCTTACAACAGGTCCTTCGGGATAACCGATTGCCCGGATGTCTTTTCCTCTTATTTGTAATTTGCTCATATCCTGTATCCCTGAAGGGACTTTTTAGATTTAAATATTTGAATTTGGCTTCAAATCCTGTTTATCGCTACTATAAATAATCTTGTCAAATGAAGCCTCAATCTTCCTCAGCAATCCCATCTATTATCGCAACAAGCTGTTTGTTTTTCAGCGGATTTTTTTCCCATTCTTTCACCTCTTCATTCCATCTCCATTTATAATTTCCAGACAATATGCGATGCAATTTCCACTCTAACCCATTCCTTTCAAGGTAAGAATTGATTTCATGAACTCGTCTTTCAATCGCCTCATCTCTTGCTCTTGTTTTGGTTATCATGTTGGCTCTAATTTTAAGAACAAATCTCCACGGCTCAACAAAAACATAAATTTTCTGCGGCTCCTTCATCCATTTTTCTTTCACAAAACGCACTTCGAAGAACTGAATTTCATTATCGGTAAAATTCATCTTGCTGAAATGATACTCATCAGGTTGCACCAATTGCTGGTCCTTTACCACATAGATCTTTTTGCCACCCTTTCTTTTCTTTACTTTAAAATCCTTCCTGCTGCTATACGCTACCTTATTTATTTTTTGAAGAATGCCTTCAAAAAAAGCTGCATGTTTGCTTCTTGCAACGTCATCTCTCAACACAAAATAACGTTTGTAACCACGCATTACCGGCGGTTTCAATTCAATCCAGCCCAGCGATCGCTGTTGTGCATGTAACGCTTGTCGTTCTTTATGCAAAGCCAAAAGTCTCTTTTCAAAATCTTCATACTGCATTCGCTTTTTTCTTCTTGCAGATTGTAACCGGTAGCCACAAAAATCCGGCTCCCGGTTGATCATAATATTGTTGTTCATATCGTTTAATTTTTTTCGTTCGTTCAAGACCACCACACGATGGCTTGCTTTCTCTGCCTGATATGAACATGTAATTCCTTTTCATTTTTATAATTTCTAAATTGAAGAATTCAGTTTGAATTTAAATCTGTGGATGAAACAGGAATCGAACCTGTGCTATTGGCGCTTCAAACCAATGCTCTACCAACTGAGCTATTCATCCTTACGAAAAGATTGGGATAACACGTACCCCAATCTTATTATTTCTGTGGTACAAAAATCTGCTTCAACTGGTCGCTCAATACACCATTACCACTTACACTAATGCTGTTGATCTTGTCTGCAATCTTCTCTACATATTCCATCTCTTTCAACTTAAACAACATTGCGTTGTCTTCCATCAACTTCGCAGTATTCAACAAGCTTCGTGTACTTGCAGTTTCTTCGCGCCGCATGATGATGTTTGATTGCGCTTTCTTTTCAGCGATCAACACCTGGTTCATAATTTCTTTTACATCACCAGGCAAGATGATATCACGGATACCAAAACCACTTACCTCCACACCCAAAGCATCCGCATTGCTGGTTACAGCTTTTACGATGAATGGTGCAATGGTTTCTTTCTTCTCCAGCAACTCATCCAAAGTCATAGTACCGATGTATTCTCGCAAAGCAAGCTGGAAGCATACATACAACTGGCGTTCATAATCTTTGTTTTGCAACAAAGCTTTTTCAATGTCCGCCACTTTGTATTGGGCATAGGCATTTACCCGCAATGCAGCTTTGTCTTTGGTCAAAATTTCCTGGCCGTTGATCTCAGCCTGTTGCTGACGTGTATCTGCCTTACCCATAAAGATGGTAATGCTGTTCTTCCACCAATAGTACACACCGCTCTGCAATTGCTGTACATAATTTCCATCTACAAACAGCAAAGCTTTTTCATAGCTTTCCACAGTGTAAGACCTTACATAAGGTGCAACCAACTTGTTAGCTAAAGTTGCACGACTGATGTTTTCAGTGATCGCTATCTTACTGATATCTGCCTTCACAAACTCATACTTCACAATGCTTTTCCAGAAAGTGTAACGACCGGCGTTCAGCACCTGAGTTAATAAACCATTCACATATACCAACACGATCTCGGTATCGCTTACTTCCACCAATTGCAACGCTTCTGCCAATGCTTCATCCTGCAATAAAATGTTCAATTCTACGGGTGCATTAAATGGTTTGGTTACATCATACACCCTTACACTTTCCCATGGCCACAACCAGTATGCTCCTTCTTTTAACATGCGCTGATATGCGCCTCTTTTAAAAACCAGTGCTACCTGGTACGCATTTACACTTAACCTTCTCATTGTTTTGATTTTAGTTTTTTTTGAGCCTGACTACATCACTTTGTTGTTACATTCTTGCGTCGCACTCTTGTACATTTTGTTTCTTAATCATCTTTTTAAAAAGCCATAGCTGCCTGCCACCCTGCTTACACGGAAGCCGGCTTCAATTGCCTTGCTTACATCAGTTATTCAATATTGATTTGCTTACCATAAGCAACACCTTATTGACTAAGTGATGCAGGCGCAACAATCTTTACACCGTCCTGCAAGTGTTTACCTGGTTGTTCAATAACCATCGTGCAACATGTTATACACAACAGTCATAGTACAGGTAAGCAACGCTGGCTTTTCATCATTCCACCATTTGATAAAGAAGCGGTGAACTCCTTCTTCACTACAGTGACAGTGTAGTGCTCTTACCACCTGAGCTATCCGGCTTTAGACCGGAATGGGATTCGAACCCACGACTAAAGGGCTGTCGCTCTACCAACTGAGCTATCCCAAAGTAAATCGGGAGAAGGAATTGAACCTTCGACACACAGCGTGTGGTGGACCTATCCATAGCATACAACAGCATACAGGTCGTTACTTCTACTGTACTGTGGAGCATTATAAACTCTCACCCGGTTTGCATTGCTACAACATAAATCCATCTTCCCGTTAAGGAAGCAAGCCCCCTAAATCCCCCAAGGGGGACTTTTGGAAACCAACAACTTTCTCAAGTCCCCCTTCGGGGTATTTAGGGGGCTTCACCACCTTATTTGCACAACAGGAACTTGCAAACGCATAAGGTTTTGCTTTAAAAACAAATCCCATTCCCATAATGTAGCCCATAGCTTCCTTGAAAGCATCATGGCTCTTAAAGTTTGGGCTGGTGTTTATGTCCGCATGCACTTCCATATCCACATCGTACAAAGTAAAAAGCCTGCTCAAGCTGTAAGCAACATCTATACTTTTAGCAACCTCCAATAACATCCTTTCTTTAATGCTCATTTTCCTAAGGGTAGTTTCGTTATGTATGTACATGAAACCGCCTTTGCCTTTCCTTATAAAAACAATCACCGTGGCAAATTCAGTCTCTTTACCCTTTGCCTGGCTGTCAGTACCTATGCAAACCTTCAGTTGATGACCCAATTCTTTTTCTTTCACCAACATACTTCTTACTTCATCTTCAATAGGTTTGTGTATGGCAGCGCCATTTAGCCTTCTCCATTTTTGCAAGTGTTCCATTTCATTTGTTTTTAGTCCCTCGTTCTCTTGAAGAAGAAGGAACGTTACAGAAAATCCCTATCAAACCTCTCATCGTCCATACCAACTTTTTTTGCATTAAATCCATTTTGCCAAGTCCCCCTTCGGGGGATTTAGGGGGCTGTTAAGCTAAAGACAACATGTTGTTGAACCGGGATTCGAACCTGGACCACCAGTGTCAAAGACTGGTATGCTTACCGTTACACTATTCAACAATGGCAGTCTGCAGGAGATTCGAACTCCCATCATCACATTGAAAGTGTGATATCCTGGCCGGTTAGACGAGCAGACCCTTTTCTTAAATGCATACCAAATCCCTGATGATAGTCAACAAAAAACCCGGTCAGTTTTTACACTCGACCGGGTTACATCTTCACCTCATTATTCAATGAAGCTTATAATAATTCCACGGTCGTTTATAATTATGTTGTAGTGCCTGGCTAAAATAACAGCGATTTAAAATCACTACAAATTCCTGCTCCCAACTATGTTTTGTTTTTATTAATTGTAATTCCATTTCTTCTTAATTTTAAAAAACTCGTATTAATTTAATCTGTACTTTTTCTAATTCAATTTTTAATGTTCCCTAAAATAAAAAACCCTGCTTTATCGGCAGGGCTTCATGTGTATGTTAGTTTTTATAAACTTAATCATCAGCATTACATGCCCCGCAGTTAGTATAATCCATCTCCGGACTAAACCAATTTTTTGTATCTATATGTGATTGTGTGCGTAGCATGTTATTTATTATTGCGATGCAAATATGGAGCTATTTATATTAATCAACCAAATTTATTCTTAATTTTTCTTAAATTTTATTTTGAATTACAAATAAGTCTTGGCGTGAATTACCCAAGTTAATTAAAGCAAACTTTAATAAATTAAGCTGATAATTAAAACTACGTGCAACTGATTTTGCAGCAAAACTCCTATCCTGATCTTATTTAGAAAGTTCCCAATCGGGTCTTATAAAATGGCAGGTATAACCACCCGGATGTTTTCGCAGGTAGTTCTGGTGTTCTTCCTCCGCATCCCAAAAATCACCTGCAGGCACTACTTCGGTTACAACAGGGCCAGGCCACTTTTTTGATGCGTTTAATTCTGCTATCAGTTCCGTGGCAATGTTGCTTTGTTGCTGGTCTGAATAGAAAATAGCCGAACGGTATGACGCACCCCTGTCGTTGCCCTGCCTGTTACGCGTGGTAGGATCATGGATTTGAAAGAAAAATTCAAGTAGCCTTTTATAGGGCAGTATTTCTGAGTCAAACTCCACAGCAATGCCTTCGGCATGGTTACCATGATTTCGATAAGTTGCGTTGGCAACCTCGCCACCGGTATACCCTACCACAGTTTTTGTAACGCCGGGTAGATCTCTAATCAATTCTTCTACTCCCCAAAAGCAGCCTCCTGCAAGTATAGCTTTTTCGATTTTCATTATTTTTAATTTTTTGTTTTTTAGTTTAATAAATGTACTGAAAAATTAAGTGGCCATTTTACAGTATTGTAAGTATTGAGGATGGTTATTTTTGAATGTAGAAAAAAGTATGTTGTGCCCAAAGTGAACTACCAGGTATACGTTGTTGAACTATCGAAGCGGGTGTTTAATGAAAACACCAAATTTCGGGCTGCCAATCCCCAGTTTAATGGAGTGCTTGAGTGCCTGTATGTGGGCATGACCAGCAAAACTCCTAAAGAACGATTGCAACAGCATAAGACAGGGTACATTAATAAGAAAGGCCACAAACTCTCGGCTAACATCGTAGAAAAATATGGCATTTATTTGCGCCCCAGTCTGTACAATCACATCAACCAACAACCTATGAACCGGGAGCAAGCCCTGAAAATGGAAGAAAAATTAGCCTGGCATTTACGCAAGCAAGGGTATGCAGTTTGGTTTAATTAATGTGTTTAAATCTTGCTACAAAGCAACTGTTGCTTTATAGAGTTTTTGACCGTTCTGAGGTGTATTTAGACAAAGACATGATTAAATTGTGCAGACAAATTTTCGCTAAAATTTAAAGAGCGTACTTGTAAACAACATTTAAAAAAATGAAAGCAATTCAATCAATCAACATTCTGCAGAAATTTTCATTGTTCGACAAACAATGGACACCTCATATAATTGGAGAACTTAACGGACAATATGTAAAACTTTGTAAACTAAAAGACGATTTTGTATGGCATAGCCACGAAAATGAAGACGAACTTTTTATGGTATTCAAAGGGACACTTTTGATGGATTTTAGAGACGGTAAAACTGTTGAAGTTAAGGAGGGAGAAATATTAATTGTTCCAAACGGTGTAGAACATAGACCTCATACAAATGGAGAGATCGTTTTTAACCTGCTTTTTGAACCCAAAGCGACATTACACACTGGAAACGTCGAAAGCGAAATGACCGTAAAAGAATTGGGTTGGATTTAACGTTGGATAAAAAACAACGAACTACCAACGTGTTGTTGCGAGGCTAACTTAACGTTGAAGCAACGGGCATTTTATCTCTTTTCTGCTTTGTTCGGGTTGGACAAATCGCGCCGATGGCGGAACTGAACTTTTCTTTGTTAACTTTTACATTATATCTTTATTCAGCAGCCATGCTGTTTGCACGTCACCCTAAAATGCAACCGTTCAATTATGACAAAACTCTATCATGTCGGACTTTGTGTTATTATGTTTACAGCTTTGACAAGTTGTAATGGGCAAACAAAAATCAACAATCAAAAATCAACCAATTCATCACCTAATAAAAATAAGTTAGTTGGTGGTGGCTGTGACGGTTGTGAAATTATGTTTGTTGATATGCCGACAAATATTAAATCGGTGGACACCAGTGCAGGTTGGACAGAGAATGGGCAAAAACTATTAGTAACAGGAACAGTTTTTAATCTTGACGGTAAAACACCTGCATCAAACGTTATCATTTATTACTGGCAGACAGACAACAATGGGTATTATTCACCCAAAAACGGAATGGGTGAAAAGGCCAAACGACACGGACATATTCGCGGCTGGGTAAAGACTGACCAGAACGGTAAATACTCAATTTATACTATCAAACCTGCACCGTATGCAGACAGAGATATTCCTGCACACATTCACACTTCAATTAAGGAACCAAATATTGACAACGAATATTACATTGACGAGTTTGTTTTTGACGATGATCAACTTTTGACAGGTACAAAAAGAAAAGTACTTGAAAATCGTGGTGGTAGTGGAATTTTGAGAGTGTTGATTTCAGGCGACTTACAAATTGCAGAACACAATATTATTTTAGGCTTAAACATTCCAAACTATCCACACACATTAAAATCGGAAAAACAATCAGGACTTCAAATTGGAGAAGACAATCCTTCTTTCACGCCTTACCATGCTTTCGGACCAGATAAAGGAACAAAGACTTGCCCTGTTTGTAAATATGGACGCTATCACGGTGTCGTATTTTTTGTGGGAGACAATCCAAATTGGGACGACATTAAAAAGTGGCTGACTTTTCTTGAACAGGAAAGCACAAATAGAAGTAAATATTTGAAAGCCTATTTTGTTTACGGCAATGAAAAAAACTACGACAAGAAAGCAAGAGAAACAGCGTTAGAAAAAATTGGAACAGAATTAAATTTAAAAAATATTGCTTTGACTTTTGTTCCCTCAATGACAGACACACAAAGTGAAGTCAATTTAAATAAAATCAACCCGACAGTTGAAAATACTTTTATCATCTTTAAACACAGAG
>JAJAYD010000014.1 GCA_026786345.1 Chitinophagaceae bacterium | reverse complement strand
TCAGGAAAGAAAATGCCTTTACTCATCTCACTATAAATGGAATTGTTTATAAATTCTATTGCTTCTTCGTTGTCGGGAATGATGGTAGTAATACCAAACGACAAAAGCTTATTGGTATAAAAATCCAGTTGCATGGTATACTTTGTACCAAGTAAGGCCACTTTTTTTAGCTGCTTTTGTTCTATAGCTTTTCCGGTTTCTTCCGCTATATGAATGAGGGGAATACTGATGTTTGCCTGTACCTGGTCTGCAATTTTATGCATCGTGTTTGCACCTATCAAAATGCAATCTGCTCCTGCCTTTTCAATATTTTGTGCAGTAGATATCATTACGTTGGCAAGCGCATCCCAGCGATTAGCTTCTGTAAGCATTTTTATCTCGCTAAACTCCAATGAATGCAAAATGATTTTTGCCGAAGTAACGCCCCCAGCCCGTTCATTTACCAATTGGTTAATTTGCCTGTAATAATCTAAAGTGGAGAGCCAGGTGATGCCCCCGATAAGTCCAATTGTTTTCATGCTAAGGCTTATAATTTGTAAGTTTACAAAAAGAATTCTATGGCTGATTATATTGTAAGAATAAAAAGCAAAAGGGAAGAAAAAGTAGTCAAAGCTTTCTTATCGAGCCTGTCAATTGACTTCTATTCTGATGCAGAAGAAGAGGCAGCTTTTTATAAAGCAATGCAAAACGATCGTAAAACCCCTCTTCTATCAACAATTGAAAAAGAAAGCCTCATGAAGCAGTTAAAATCTGCAAAATGAAAATTGAAATCCATAGTTCTTTTTCAAAAGCTGCAAGAAAACTACCAGCTGATGTGTAACATAAGGTTGCAGAAATTATCATTAATATAGAAGTTGCAAGAACTATAAGGGATTTACAGAACTGCAAAAAACTAAAAGGCTATAAATCAGCTTATAGAATAAAACTTGATACTTATAGAATTGGTTTCTTTTTTGAGAGAGGAGTTGTGGAATTAACCACCGTATTACATAGGAGAGATATTTATCGTTACTTTCCTTAATACATTTATGAGATTGGACGTAAATGTTTCTCACTTAAATTCAAAAAGGGAACGAGATGATCGCTCCCTTTTGAAATATATGTCTTAAAAAATTATCCCAATGCTACTCTCTTAAATTCTATCACCTTCAATTCGCTGTCAACACTCTTTAAGTAATCGGCTACAGTCTTGCTGCTGTCTTTTACAAAAAGCTGTGCTGATAAAGTGTTTTCTTTAAAGAAAGCATTCAATTTACCATCTGCAATTTTAGCAATCATTTCAGCCGGCTTACCGGCCATTTTAGGATCGGCAGAAATGGTTTCAGTAACAATAGCTCTTTCTCTTTCAATGGTTTCTGCAGGAATGCTTTCTGCATCTAAACCCAAAGGGTTCATAGCAGCAATTTGCATGGCTACATCTTTACCGGCTTCTTCGGCTGTTTTATTAAAACCAACCAACACACCCATACGGTTTGCACCATGTATGTAACTGGCAACATAAGGAGCATCTACTCTTTCAAAACGGGCAATGCCAATTTTTTCGCCAATAGCAGCCAGCTTATCATTGATCATGTCCGAAACTTTTGAACCGTTGATGGTTACTTCGTTCAATTCTTCGGCACTCTTAACATCGTTGCCTATAGCTGCGTCGGCAATAGAATTTGCAAAAGCAACGAAGTCATCGTTCTTACTTACAAAGTCTGTTTCGCTGCTGATGGTTACTATAATACCAGTTTTGTGATCGAAAGTTGTTTTAGCTAACACAACACCTTCTTTGGCTTCACGATCGCTGCGTTTTGCAGCAACTTTTTGACCCTGTTTACGAAGCCAGTCAATAGCATCTTCGAAGTTGCCATTGCTTTCGGTAAGCGCTTTACGACAATCCATCATACCGGCACCGGTGGCCTGGCGAAGTTTATTTATATCCTGGGCTGTAATGGTTACAGTTGACATAGTATAAAAATTAAAGATTAAAAATGTGAAATTAAAAACCACATAGGCATAAGGCACAAAACCTGTGACAATGTGCCTATGTGGTAAGGTATATTAGTTGCTGAATAATGATAATTCAGTACAAGAGTGCGACGCAACGGATGTTTAATAGTAGCAATTAAGCCTGGCTCATAATCCTTAATAACATAATGACTATTGACCCAATGACCTTTTGACTATCTCGGTCCCCCACCACCTTGCGGCCTGCGGCTTGCACCACCCGGAACACGACGTTTTGTTGGTCCGCCTGGTCCGCCAGCAGGGCTTTGTCCACGACCTCTGCCACCACGTGCAGCAGCTTCCTGCTCAGCTTCGGCTTGCAAACGTGAAGCTCTTTTCTCTGTATCATTATCTACATCACCTTCGGTTTCGTCGTCTTTAGATGCATGACGCTCTGCAAGACCTTCGGCAATTGCAGCAGCAATGTAGTTGGTAATAATGGCCACCGATTTAGTAGCATCGTCGTTTGAAGGAATAGCAAAGTCAACTTTGTTAGGATCGCTGTTGGTATCAACCATACCGAAAGTGGTAACGCCTAAACGCTTTGCTTCGGCAAGGGCAATATGCTCGTGTCCAATATCAACCAGGAATAAAGCTGCAGGGGCACGACCTAACTGTGCAATACCACCTAATACTTTTTCAAGTTTGTCTTTATCGCGGGTTAATGTTAAACGCTCTTTTTTTGTAAGGCTTTCTGCACTACCATCGTTCAGCATTTTTTCAATGTTCTGCATCTTCTTTACGCTCTTACGAACGGTATTGAAGTTAGTTAGCATACCACCCAACCAACGCTCGGTTACATACGGCATGTTTATTTTTTTAGCAGCTTCGGTAACAATTTCTTTAGCCTGCTTTTTTGTAGCAACAAACATGATTTTTTTACCGCTTTTTGCTATGCTTTTCATAGCAGCAGCAGCTTCCTGTAAACCTTCAACGGTTTTGTTAAGGTCAATAATGTGAATACCTTTCTTTTCGGCGAAAATGTAAGGCAACATCTTTGGGTTCCACTTCTTCTTAAGGTGACCAAAGTGTACGCCGGCCTCCAAAAGTTGCTGTTGTAGTGAAGTGTTATTTTCCATAATTAATAGGAACGCCTCCCCACCCTCCAAAGGAGGGATCAAAGAAGCTGTTTTTTTTAAAAGTTTTCTAATATAATTAAGAACTGTTTTTCCCAAACTTCCCCCTTCGGGGGATCGAGGGGGCTATCTCTTACTGAACTGGAAGCTCTTTCTTGCTTTTTTCTTACCTGGTTTCTTACGCTCAACACTACGTGGGTCACGCTTTAATAAACCCGCAGCCTTTAAAGACGGACGCAGTTCCGGATCAACCTCCAATAAAGCACGGGCAATACCCAGCTTTGCAGCTTCGGCCTGGCCTTTTAAACCACCACCTGTTGCATTGATTTTTACATCAAATTTATCGGCAGCATTAATGGTTTTAAAAGGTTGTTCTACCTGGTTTTGTAAATAAACCAGTGGAAAATAAACTTTATAATCTTTGTCGTTAACGGTAATGGTACCGCCGCCTTTACTTAAGAAAACTCTTGTTACAGCCTCCTTACGACGACCTACGGCATTTTTTTGTTTTTCCATTTTTTGTATAGATTTTGGTAGTCAGTAGCAAGTAGTAAGAAAAATCGTTTTTGTAGGTTCTTTCTAAATATCTGATACTAACTTCTTGATACTTTTTTTAAAATTTAAGTTCCTTTGGTTGTTGTGCAGTATGAGGGTGTTTGTCGCCGG
>JAJAYD010000013.1 GCA_026786345.1 Chitinophagaceae bacterium | reverse complement strand
TGTGGACGTACGGTATTGACAAGCCGGATATTCGTTTTGGGATGCAACTGGCGAATTTGAAAGTACCTGCAACAGTGTTTTTTTCCAAGCAGGAAGAACTACACAACTCCCCCCTTTGGGGGGCCGGGGAGGCCTTTGTTGTGTTTGATAATGCCGAAACGGTGATAGCCATTTCCGTATCCGGCGCAGCCGTTTACACCCGCAAACAAATTGATGAATTGACCGAGTGGGTTAAGCGTCCGCAGGTTGGTATGCAGGGGTTGGTAAATATTAAATACAATACCGACGGCACGTTAAAAAGTAGTGTAGACAAATTTTTTAGCGAAGACAAACTGAAACAATTTGCTGCATACAGTAATGCCCAACCCGGCGACTTGATTTTGATTTTAGCAGGTAAGGAAGAAAGAACCCGCAAGGCAGCAAGCGATCTTCGTATGGAGTTAGGCAAACGCCTGGGCCTGCGTAAAGAGAATGACTTTAAACTGTTGTGGGTACTCGATTTTCCTTTGTTTGAATATGATGAAGAAGGCAACCGCTGGGTAGCCCGTCACCATCCGTTTACCTCGCCAAAGCCGACAGATATTGAGACAATGATCGACAACAACCCTGTTATTAAAAATGCCGAAAAATACCTTGACCATCCCTATGCAAACATTAAGGCCAATGCCTACGATATGGTGTTGAATGGTAACGAAATTGGTGGTGGCAGCATTAGGATTTTTCAGCGGGAATTGCAGGAAAAAATGTTTGCAGCCCTTGGCATGAGCAAAGAGGAACAGCAGCACAAATTTGGATTTTTATTGGGAGCGTTTGAATATGGTGCTCCTCCGCATGGGGGAATTGCGTTCGGTTTCGACCGGCTATGTGCCATACTCGGCGGCAGCGAAAGCATCCGCGACTTTATAGCCTTTCCTAAAAACAACAGCGGCCGCGACGTAATGATTGATGCCCCCAGCGCCATTGATGACAAACAGTTTGAGGAGTTGCAGATTAAACTGGATTTAAAATAGGAGGTTTTGAATTCGATTGTGATTTTTTCTTGATTTTAGTATTTAATTTTAATTATGCTTATCTCTGAATTGTCAGTGTACGACTTTCTCAGGCAAAAAATTAAATTGTCTGATATTGAGGCAAGGCAGTATGCTAAGAAACTTTCCTTGGCAGAAGAAAAGCTTCGCTCCGAATTAGAAACTAAATAAAAGATGGAAATCCGCAACGGTGATTATGCTACCAAAAAGATATAAAGGAACTGGAAGTAAAAATTGAGAAAGGTTTCAAAGAAGTTATTGTTTGGGTAGTAGGAGCAATGGTTGCCATAGGTGGATTAGGGATCGCTATAATTAAGCTATTTTAATCTGTTGAGGTACCTTCTGCAAATATGTTCACAAAGAGGGAATTTATAATTTAAGTTTAATGCAAGTCCTTGATAAATACATTGCCGAAATCTCCACTTTATGCGTAAAGCATAAGGTAAAGCAATTGTATGTATTTGGCTCTGCTCTCAATAATAATCTTACTGAAACAAGTGACGTTGATCTTATTGTAAATTTTAATGAAATAGATATATATGAATATGCTGAGAACTATTATCAATTGAAATGTTCTCTTCAAGAATTGTTGAAGTATCCTGTAGATCTTTTGGAGCAACAGTCTATTAAAAATCCCTATTTTCTTAAGCAAGTAAAAAGTCAGCAGCAACTTATTTATGGATGAGAAAGTGAACGCTTGCCTTTTTGATATTCTGACTTCTATTCACGAAATAGATTCTTTTTTTCTTGATTCTAATAAGTCACTAACCGCCTACAAAAATGATACAAAAACACGTCGGGCTGTCGAACGAAATATTGAAATTATTGGTGAAGCGATGAATAGAATTCTCCAGACAGACCTGAATATATCAATCTCCAATTCAAGAAGTATAGTTGACACAAGAAATAGGATCATACACGGCTATGATACAGTTTCAGATGAAATAACATGGTCTATAGTTATATCTCAATTACCATTGCTAAAAGGTGAAATCGAAAAACTTCTGGGCGAATAAAACAGCTATTAATATTTTAATTAAACATGACATCTCTCTATAAAATCCTCACTTACATACTCCTGCCATTTGCAGCTATTTTCGGCTTGTTAACGGTAGTAACATTTTTTATTGCTATTGCCAACCCTGCAATGTTTTTAGGTGTTTTTATGCTGGCTGCTGTAACTATCTATGTTTTTTGCTGCCTGCGTTTTGTACGGCAGGGTATCAATTTAAATAGACCTTTAACAAGCAAATTAAAAGACTGGATTAAAGTAAATGCCTACGTGGCTTCGCCATTTGCAATTTTGAATTTGCTTCAATCGGTAACTATAATTGGCAAACCATCTTTGCTGCAGGAAATCGTAAAACAAATGACAGAGATGCAGCAAAAAGCAGGCTTTCCTACCCAGCCGGCAGGCACCTACGATGCCATGCTCATGGGATTGTTGTATGTTATGCTCCTGTTTTCAATTGCCCTGTTTCTGCATATCATATTGACTTTTGCGTTGCTAAAAAAGTACAACGACCTCTTTGAACCAACAAAAAGTTCAACAACTGATTAGCACGTTATTTGCCTGCATTTCATAACATGCTGCACCCGTTTCTGCAAACAAAACTGTTAGGGTACCTTTATTTGCATACACCCGAATAATAGGTCGGTATAAGTTTTTAATACAATATTTTATGAGCATAAATGCCATCCCACTTGCAGAAAGGTTACGGCCTCAAACCCTGGACGATCTTGCCGGTCAGCACCATCTTACCGGTAAGGGAAGCATTTTACGTACAGCTATTGAGACAGGTAATATTCCCTCTATGATTTTGTGGGGGCCACCAGGTGTAGGCAAAACCACTATCGCTAACATTATTGCCCATACTTTAGACGTTCCGTTCTACCAGTTAAGTGCTATAAGCAGCGGCGTTAAAGAAGTTCGGGAAGTAATTGAGCTTGCTAAAAAACAAGAGAAGGTAATCCTGTTTATAGATGAGATACACCGCTTTAATAAAGGGCAGCAAGACGCGTTATTAGGGGCAGTTGAAAAGGGCATCATTACATTAATAGGTGCTACAACAGAAAACCCATCGTTCGAAGTTAATAGCGCTTTGTTAAGTCGCTGCCAGGTATATGTATTGCGTGCATTGGACCAACAAGACCTGGAGGGTTTACTAAAGGAGGCCATGCAGAAGGATGAATGGCTTAAAACAAAAAAAATAAACTCACTGGAAACAGAAGCCCTGATAAATATTTCGGGTGGTGATGCCCGAAAGCTGTTGAATCTATTTGAGCTTGTTGTAAGCACCGGTGATAATATTGAACTTACCGATGAGCTTGTAATGAAAGTAGCGCAGCAAAAAGTTGCTTTGTACGACAAGAAAGGCGAACAGCATTACGACATTATTTCGGCTTTTATTAAAAGTATGCGTGGCAGCGACCCCAACGGCGCCGTATACTGGTTGGCACGTATGATTGAAGGGGGAGAAGACGTGCAGTTTATTGCCAGGCGCATGCTGATTTTTGCCAGCGAAGACGTGGGCAATGCTAATCCAAACGCCTTGCTTTTGGCGAATGCCACCTTTGAAGCAGTAAGTAAGATTGGCTATCCCGAAAGCAGGATCATACTGTCGCAATGTGCCACCTACCTGGCCACATCAGTAAAAAGCAATGCCAGTTATGAAGCTATTGGTAAAGCGCAGGCAGCAGTATCGCAACACGGCGATTTACCGGTTCCTTTGCACATTCGCAATGCCCCAACCAAACTCATGAAGAATATGAATTATGGCAAAGGCTACAAGTATGCGCATTCATTCGAAGGTAATTTTGCCGAACAGGAATACCTTCCTGAAAAGATTGCAGGGACCACGTTTTACGATCCTCAAAACAATGCCCGTGAAGTTGAGATACGTAAGTTTTTAAAAGACAAGTGGAAGGATAAATACGGGTATTAGCTAATGGGTCGGGTTTAGTAAAACACGGTAAGCGAAAATTGTTTTCACCGTATTGTAATGAGTTTACATCCACAATTTTTAAAAGAATAATTTAACTGAATTTATAAATTTCACATTCATTGTGCTTTATCTTTCCAATATAATTTTGTTGAATTTAAACAGAAGTCATTTTTAAAATGTTCTTCTTTAATGCTTACATAAACCCAAAATAAAATATATGAATACTGTAATCGTCGCTGTCGATTTTTCTGAAACTTCCTTACATGCTGCACGCTATGCGGCCAAAATCCTGGAAGGTCATTTAGAGGTTACTATGATCCTTTATCATAGCTACAATACTGAAACAAAAGCTGAAGAAGCTCAACAAAAACTAAATGAGTTAACAGAGGTGCTTAAAGGTGAAACTTCTTTGAAGATTGAAACACTCGCCAATTATGCTGACGATTTTATATTAGAACTGGATAGGGCTATAAGGCATAGAAAAGCAGAATTATTGGTGATGGGGATTACGGAAAAATCGGCTTTAGCCCAGGTTTTTATAGGTAGCAGAACATTAAAAATGGCTCAAACCAAAGCTTGCCCTGTTTTAATTGTACCCGAAAAAGCTTTGTACAAAGAGGTGAAAAATGTAATGATGGCTTCAGATTTTAAGGAGGCTAACAGAACTACCCCCTCAGTACCTATTAAAGATTTCTTAGCTATTCTTAAGCCCAACTTTCACATAGTTAATGTAGACCCCGAACATTTTATAGCTATAACCGAAGCGTACGAAAAAGAAAAGCAGGCTCTTAATGAAATGTTCGCTGAATTTAATCCGGAGTTTTATTTTTTGCGCCTGTACGATGTAGATGAAGCCTTAAATCTTTTCGCAGAATCAAAAGATATAGATTTGATTATAGCTATCCAACGCAATCACACGTTTATGGAAAAGTTGTTCAAACGCAGCCGCACCAAGTCTTTATCGTACCAAAGTAAAGTGCCTGTTTTAATTGTTCACGAGTAGGCAAAGCCCTTTGTTATATTTAAAAAACCGCCGGTTACAGGTGGTTTTTTTATTTTGTATAAGGTTGATGATATGCAATAACTGTTAGCTTTATAAAAACCGAAACTTTATATGCAAAGAGTAATTTTAGCCATTTTCTTCATGTGTATCATTTATGTAACAAAGTCCCAAACGATCATTCAACGCGATCCCTCAATCGAAGCAATGGTCAAAGAAGTTTCGGCTGACTCGCTTAAATCTTACATCGTAAAAATGGTGAGTTTTGGTACCCGCAATACGCTTACCTCAACAACCGATAAAAATCGTGGAATAGGTGCAGCCCGTAACTGGGTATTAAGTCGCTTCAATTCTTTTGCTAAACAATCGAACGGCAGACTTTCTGCTTTTGTTGATACCACCACTTACAAGGCAGATGGCCGACGTGTTGACCGTTCCATTAACCTTGGCAACGTAATGGCCACTTTAAAGGGAACTGACCCCAATGATACCCGCATTTTTATTATTAGTGGTCACCTTGATAACATGCGGGGCTCGCCCACCGACAGTATTGGTGATGCACCCGGTGCCAACGACGATGCCAGTGGTGTTGCAGCCGTATTGGAATGTGCCCGCATAATGAGCAAAAGTTCTTTTCCTGCCACCATAATTTTTGTAGCAGTAAGCGGCGAAGAGCAAGGTCTTTTAGGAGCCGGCTATCTTGCCAAGAAAGCCCGAAGCAACAATTGGAACATAGAGGCTGTTTTGAACAACGATATCATGGGCAGCAATAACAGCAACGAAACAAACATAATAGACAACTCAAAAATCAGGGTTTTTAGCGAAGCATTTGCGGTAACCGATACCGGCCGAAAGGCTTTGACCATCAGGCAGCTTGGCCTGGAGAACGATGGAAAGGCCAGGCAACTGGCCCGTTATGTAAAAGAGATTGGGGAACGTTATGTTGATAACCTGCAGGTGGTAATGATCTATCGCAACGATCGCTTTTTACGTGGTGGAGATCATACTCCCTTTGTAGAAAATAATTATGCTGCAGTTCGCTTTACTGAGATGAATGAAAATTATAACCATCAGCACCAAAATGTACGAGTTGAGAATGCTATACAATATGGCGATCTGCCAGAATTTATGGACTTTGAATACCTGCGTAAGAACACAGCTATGAACCTTGCCAACCTTGCCAATTTAGCTAAGTCTCCCGGTATGCCAGACTCAGTAAAGATTGAAGTAAAAAAGCTTTCGAACTTGAGTTACCTGACCTGGCAAGCCCCAAAAGCCGGTACCTTAAAAGGTTATTATTTATTAATGAGGGAAACTACCAGTGCTGTTTGGCAGAAGAAAATTTTTACAACAAAAACTGAAATGGTGCTGCCATTCTCAAAAGACAATTACTTTTTCGCAGTGCAATCGGTGTCGGCCGATGGCAACGAAAGTTTGCCGGTTGTGCCGGCAGTTGGGCGTTAGCCAGCTTAATAAATACATAACTCAACCTCAACCTTTTCCTTTTTCCTAAACTCAAATTAATGGCTGAAGTTTCGTGGCAATGTAAACCCTTTACTGATTTAACCAGCGCTGAACTCTATGCCATTATACGGTTGCGCAACGAGGTGTTTGTAGTTGAGCAAAATTGCGTGTTCCAGGATGCAGATAACATGGACC
>JAJAYD010000012.1 GCA_026786345.1 Chitinophagaceae bacterium | reverse complement strand
TAAATTCCGGAGTGGAATGGCTGTATCAGTATTGCAGCACCAATCTTTCTACCGGCTGATGGTTGATTAAATGGTTTTAAATAATTTCTTCCCCGTCCGATAACTGTACATGACCATCTTACGTACCTTGCGGATACACTACCAAAGCCGGGCCGAAAGAGCAGGCATCCAGGGAGCCAGTTCGTTGCGCCCGTATTTCCAGTTGCAATCCTTTCGACTTCAATGATTCCTTAAACGACTGTACCAGTGCCATTTCCCTATCTTCACCACAGCATAGTTTACCTTCTGCTTTTGGTTGGTACAAATAAAAACGTGTTTCCGGTATTTCATCTCAACGGCTGTTGGTTTAATAGAAAGCAATTGCTCACTGCCCGGCAATCTGTAAAGCGTAATTTTTCGTATGTAAAGCGTAATGGAACAGCGTTAGATAATACGGCGGCGAAGTTGTTGGTGTCGCTTATAAATGGCCAGTTCACGGTTAGAGTACAGTACCCGGTACGTCTCCAGATCACGAAGAAGCACCGGGTCTTTGCTGAGGTACTGAAATAACTGGGTTATGATGTCCAGTAATTCTTCTTTGATGTAATAATATGCCCATTGATCGGCCTTTTGGTACCCCACTATTCCAGTATTTTTCAGGTAGCCCAGGTGCCGGGAAATCTTAGTTTGGGTAAAATCTAGTACCAGTTCAAGGTCAGCAATGCACATTTCCTTATTCATCAGTAACAAGTGTAAAATACGAATGCGTGACTCATCACTGAATGATTTAAATAATTGACTTCCAAAGGATAAGCTGAATTGTTTTAGTATCATAAATGCGATAAAATTCTGTACGGACTGATTGTTCAGTCATTTAATGAACATGATTTGTAACTATTTAGCCGGTATTGATGCTGATTATCAGATAGTTAATAAATGAACTGATAATCACTAAAAAAGTTATTTCTCTGACTAACAGCGGATTGTAGTTTTTAGCTTATTCGCGAAAGCAAATATACAAAACTACAAATTGCTCATTATCAACAATTTTACCCGGCTAAATAGTTACAAATAAACAACGTTTTTGCAATTACAATCATATTTGTTATCAATAATTCACCTATCAATTAGCACATCAGCATATCAGCATATCAATCCATTAGCCCATCAATGTCAGTACCCCAATTTCTCCCTTACCCGTTTCAGTACCTGCCGGGCAATCACGCGGGCGCGTTCCTCTCCTTCCCGTAGCTTGGCTTCCAACCCTGCCGGATGACTCATATAGTGATTGAATATTTCCCGTTCTTGGGTAAATGACCGCAGCATCAATTCGTACAAGGCCTGCTTGGCATGACCGTAGCCATAATTGCCCCCTTCATAATTTTGGCGCATCGCTCGTTTCTCTTCTTCCGAAGCCAGCAAGGCGTACAATTTATACACATTGTCGGTATCGGGATTCTTGGGCGCTTCCAACGGCGTACTGTCGGTCACTATGGACAACACGACTTTACGCAGCTCTTTTTCGGGCAGGAAAATATCAATGAAGTTGCGGTAGGATTTGCTCATTTTTTGTCCGTCCGTACCTGGAATGGTCATCAGTTGCTGATCGATCTTGGCTTCGGGTACCACGAACACCCCCCCGTAGGCATTATTAAAGGTAGTGGCGATATCGCGGGCGATTTCCAGGTGTTGCAGTTGATCTTTCCCCACCGGAACAAACTCTGCATCGTACAGCAGGATGTCGGCCGTCATCAGTACGGGATAGGTGAAAAGTCCGGCATTGACGTCGGCAAGCCGGTCCGACTTATCCTTGAAGGAGTGGGCATTGGCCAGCATCGGATAGGGTGCGAAGCAACTCAGGTACCAGGTCAGTTCGCACACTTCGGGAATCTGGGATTGCCGGTACAGCAGGTTTTTGTCGGTGTCGAAACCAAAAGCCAGCCAGGCAGCGGCTACCGCCTGCGTGTTGAACCGCCTTTCTTCCGCGTTTTTGATGGTGGTCAGCGAATGCAGATCGGCGATGAAGAAAAAAGATTCGTTACCCGGTTGGGCGGACAATTCGATAGCGGGCTTGATCGCTCCCAGGATGTTCCCCAGGTGCGGCTTTCCGGAGCTTTGAATACCGGTCAGAATTCTCGACATAATGCGTCAGTAAGGGCAAATGAAACAATAAGGTGAATCAAGGCCGGGCCGACGTTTCGGTTTAGGGGTGTTCGGCGTAAGTCCTAATAACAATGACCGCTAAATTAAGGTGAATTATTGTATTTGTGGCAATGAAAGGAATGGTCCCGTACAATTGCTCCCCGGCAATAAACGTTACCTTCCTGCCCGATTACGAAAACTACTGGTACTGCCGATGCGTAAGGTAATTCCGGTGAGAAGTGGGATACGCCGGAGCGGCACAAAAAGGCTGGTTTTATTGCCTATTACCAGTTTCAGTATTGATAAACACTTTATAAAGCAACAATATACGCACGTGGTGCGCCGCAAATACAATAGTTAGCGGCAATGGTAGCGACACCTACAACTACAGACAGACAAAAGCAATATGACTTCTAAATACCTAATTAAAAACGCAACAATTATAAATGAAGGACAAAGTTTTACGAAAGACATTCTTTTTTATGACAACTTTATTCAAAAAATTGGCAACATAAAGGTTGAACCCGACTTTAACGTAATTGATGGAACAGGCAAATATTTATTTCCCGGTATAATTGACGGACAGGTGCATTTTCGAGACCCTGGACTCACGCACAAAGGCGACCTTCATTCAGAAAGTAAAGCGGCAGTAGCCGGTGGCGTAACTTCTTTTATTGATATGCCCAATACAATTCCTAACGTATTGACGGTTCAAACTCTTGCCGACAAATACGAATTGGCTTCACAGAAATCACTGGCAAATTATTCCTTTTTTTTAGGTGTAAATGGCGATAATATTGATGAAATAATTAATACGGACACACATAAACTGATTGGTGTATCTGACGATGGATTGTATTTTACCAAAAAAGGTAATTTGCTTGCAGATAATCCTGCAACCATGGAAAAACTATTTGCGAATTGCAAATCAATTATTGCCATTCATTCGGAAAAAGAACAGATAGTAGAAGAAAATGAAACTATTTATAGAGCGCATTATGGTGAGAATGTGCCTATTAGGTTTCATCCATTGATCAGAAGCGAAAAGGCTTGTTTTGAAGCAACCAAACGAGCCATTAATTTAGCCAATAAACATAACGCAAGACTGCATATTTTGCATCTGACAACAGAAGCGGAAAGCCATTTATTCCGAAATGATATTCCGTTAAAAGACAAAAATATTACCACTGAGGTATCCGTTCACCATCTTTGGTTTTCAGACAAAGACTATCATCTTTTAGGTAATTTGATAAAATGGAACCCTGCCATAAAAACAGAAAAGGATAAAAAAGGACTTTTAAAAGCATTATTGGACGATAGAATTGATATTGTTACCACTGACCACGCACCCCATACTTTGGACGAGAAACAAAAGCCTTATTTTCAATCAATGTCAGGAGCACCGATGGTGCAACATTCGTTAAATTGTATGTTGGAGTTTTACAAACAAGGACTTATTTCTTTGGAGAAAATTGTAGAAAAAATGTGTCATAACCCAGCCTCACTTTATCGTATAGAGAAAAGAGGTTTTATCAGAGAAGGATATTATGCTGATTTAACCTTGATTGACTTAAACTCAACCTGGACAGTAAAAAAAGACAATATTTTATACAAATGTGCCTGGTCGCCACTGGAAGGAACAGCTTTTACAACCAAAGTAATACAAACATTTGTAAACGGTAATTTAGTTTATGATAAGGGGGCATTTAACGAAAGCGTAAAAGGCCTGGCTTTAAAAGTTAATAATATAAATTAATGACAATCATCTCAAAAAATATTCAAAAAGCTGTTGAAATTTTAAATCAGGAGGAGCTGGTATCCATACCTACGGAAACTGTTTATGGCTTAGCTGGTAATATTTACAGTAATAAAGCGGTATCCAAAATTTTTGAAATAAAAAACCGCCCATTATTTAATCCTTTAATTGTTCACATTCATGCTATGAATCAATTGGATCAATTAGCCAGTTACATTCCAAGTAAAGCCCGATTGCTGGCTAACACTTTTTGGCCAGGTGCTTTAACATTGGTTTTAAAAAAGAATTTGCAGGTGCCTGATATAATTACTGC
>JAJAYD010000011.1 GCA_026786345.1 Chitinophagaceae bacterium | reverse complement strand
GAAAGTGGATGAAGATGGAAATATAAAAATTAAGGACGGCGACAAAAAGATTAAGATTAAAAAGGATTAGTTATAAGGGGCACTTTCATTAGTTGCGAAAGTAAAAACGGAGAGGCTGCAATTTTTTGCAGCCTCTTTTTTGTACTTAAATTCCAATCCTCTGAAAACAGGAATACTTCTTATGTAAATGCTGACCTTGTAAATATGCCAACATGCCTATGCCATTCTTAATCGGCTGCTTTGTTTTAGGAACCGGCTATTAAGTAAAACTGACGACATTGTTAGCCCGGCAATAAAGCCAATCCAAATACCGGTTGCACCCATTTTATTTACAAAGGCAAGGTAATAACCCAGTGGAATACCTATAACCCAATAGGCTATTGCAACCAGTATGGTAGGAATTTTTACGTCACGCATTCCCCGTAATAATCCTACACCAATAGCCTGTGTTGCGTCCGAAATTTGAAAAAAAGCGCCATACACCAAAAGGGTAGATGATATGGCAGCAACCCCGGCATTGTTAGTAAAAATATAAGGTAGCTGGTGTTGCAGTAAAATGAAGATTAGGGCACAAAGCGAACCAAAAATCAGCCCCGTAACTATTGTATTTTTTCCAATGACGTTCATGAGCAAAACTTCTTTTCTGCCGTAGGCATTAGCTACCCGAATAGACGCGGCAAGCGACAATCCCATGGAGGCCATAAAAGTAGTTGAGGCCATATTTAGAGCTATCTGGTGTGCAGCCTGCGAGGTAGCACCCAGCCAGCCTATCATTATCCCTGATACAGAAAAAGCAGCTGCCTCCATACCGTATTGCATGCTGCTGGGTATGCCAATATGTAAAAGGTCTTTTATAGTTCTGCTACTTATTTTCCATGCATGGTTTTTAACAGCCAGGTAAGGCTTGTATATTTTATGGCGAAAAATAATGGTGACTAAAATGCTGGCAATAATGATACGGGTAATGAGCGTTGCTACACCTGTTCCAAATAATTCAAGCCGCGGAGCCCCCCAATGGCCATAAATGAAAATCCAATTTAAAAAAGCATTTAAAGGCAGGGACGAGAGCGATAGGAGCATAGCTGTTTTAGTAATCTCGAGACCATCGCTAAATTGTTTGGCCGCATAAAAAATAAGCATGGGTATAAACGAACAGGCCATTACTTTATAATAGGGAAGGGCATACGTAACCACAATATCTTCCTGCCCTAAATGCCACAACAAACCCGAAGTACTTAAAATGATTATTACCAATAAGCAACCTGTTACCAGGCTCATTAAAAAGCCATTGAATAAAATTTTTGAAGCGCCATTTATATCCTGCCTGCCATTGGCCATAGCTACAAGAGGAGAGATGGCCATCATCATACCTGAACCCAAAACCATGGGTATGGCCAATACATTTAAAACCAGCGACGATGCGGCCAGTTGACGGTAATCAATAGGTCCGATCATGGCGCTGTCAACCAAACCCAAAGCCATTTGCGAGATGTTGCTAATGATTAAGGGTATGGCAATTTTGAGCGTCTTTGAAAGTTCTTTTAGCATGCGGCGCAAATGTAAATAAAATGAAATGCACATGCCTACAACACCCGTCTGATATGCCTGTACGACAGATTTTATATACCTGTATACCAGCCGTTTTCAGGACAGACAGTATAAATTATAAATGCATTCCAGTAAAGATGAATGACAAATGATGGGGGGCGATTGGTATTCATGAACTCCTTAAACACTTTAATAGCGGCTCATTTCAACATAGATTTTCATCCAATGTTGGCGGGTTTATTTCCTCTTCGAATTAATTTTAAAATGGTTGGCGCATGCCCTTATGAGTCCACGAAATTTCAGCAACCAGGCTGGAGAAATCTATGAGTTGAACAATCTGCTCCAGGTAATGGGCATCTGTTTCATCAAAATGATTGAGCTCGCTGCTGTCAACGTCCAATACACCTAAAACTTCGTCATCATTTATAATGGGTACAACAATTTCTGATTTTGATGCACTGCTACAGGCAATGTGACCGGGAAATTTTTCTACATCAGGCACAATTAAAGTTTGGGCTTCTTTCCAGCTTGTACCGCAAACTCCCCTGCCTTTACTTATCCTGGTGCAAGCAACCGGACCCTGAAATGGACCTAATACAAGTTCGTATTTTTTAACAAGGTAGAACCCTACCCACAGCCAGCCAAATTGCTCTTTTAAAGCTGCAGCTACATTTGCAAGGTTTGCAACAAGATCATCTTCGCCTGTTAATAAACCCTGTATTTGTTGTATAAGGGATTGGTATTGTTCCTCTCTGGTTCCTTTGATAATGATCAGATCTTCAGCCATATTTTTTAGAGTTGGGGATGACGAAGTTAATCATCTTTAAAATTAAAAAAAGGCTGCCACCTTAATGTTCACTTAAAAGAATGCCAACCATTTTGCTGATGGTTTATTTTTTGCATAGGTTACTTTAAAAAACTAAAATGTCTGATAATAACCAAGACAAAAAGCCGGAAAATTTAAACGAAAACGGTACCAATGCGCCGGCAGGATCTGAAAATAATTTGTCGTATAAGGTAAAAGATCCGGATGAATGGATAACCGGAAGTGAACCAATGACCGATGCACAAAAATCTTATTTTGACACATTGCAGGGAACGCCGGTTGATGAAAATTTAACCAAAGCAACCGCTGCCAAATCGATTGACGAAGCAAAACAAAAAAATGCTTCTGAAGAAAAGACCACCGCAAGTAACGCCATTAAAGATCCTAAAGATTGGGTAACCGGTAGCGAGGAAATGACAGATGCACAACGTTCGTATTTAAAAACGCTTTCCGATGAGGCAGGAGAAACGGTAGCCGAAAACCTTTCAAAGGCTTCAGCTTCAGAGCGAATTGAAGCATTGCAACACCAGACAGGCAGGGGTTTACCTGACGAAAAAAAAGGTGAAACTTCCTGATTCCCCAGGCCCAATCATACTTACCTGTCAATCCTTGCCGGTCACAGGTTAAATACCTGATTGAGATTAGATTTTTTTATGTAGGGTATTTTGTTAGCTTTACCTGAACCTTCAATACAAAAAATTATAATATGTTGCCTGAGCAAATTGCTAAGTTTATCGAAAACGAACAGTTAAACAACCCCTCCGTTAAAATTGAATTTAAGAAGCGTAATACCATCATAGGTTTATTCGTAAAGCTGAACGACTACGAGGAACTAAAGAACAAAAACTTCTGGAGACTGGTTACCGAAACCAACCTGGAGCAATGGCATAAAACGAATGATATAAATGAGGCTAAACTTTTTAACGGCAGCGAATTTACCCGTTTATCTGTAATAAAAAAGAAGGCAGTTTAAGTAGCCGTTAGCTAATAGCCGTTAGTCGTTAGCCAATAGCCGTTAGTCGATAGCCGTTAGTCGATAGCCATTAGCCGTTAGTCAATAGCCGTTAGTCATTAGCCAATAGGCGTTAGTCAATAGCCGTTAGTCGACACCCGTTAGCGTTCAGCCTTCATCCCTCAATTCTATACCCAATAGGTTTGTACGAAAAGTTGTTTGAGAGACCAGCCGAGCAGGAGGTCATTCCAACTATAAGGTCCATACTGGCTTTAAATACTACATAGTCGCCTGCCTTGCTTATCGGTGGCAAAACCGAAACTTTACCTGTGGCTCCATCAACCGGTACATTCATAAAAATATTAAAGCAGGTAGGAATGTTATCCGGTCGAATTCCATATTCCTGTAAGGCATCCCGCAGGTTACCGAAGCATCCCTTATGCGGCTCTGTATGGCCGTAAATGATCCTGAACATTTCTGCGCTACAAGGCGTTAATAAAAAATCATGTTTACCTACCGTGTCTTCGACCATCGTAAACATAACATTACTGCGGTTCGAGTAAAAGTTATGTCCTTTGGTTAGGTAGATGGTTTCAGCGTAATCAATGGTTCTGCCGCCTGACAGGTATTCAAGCGGATCGTTTTGATTGTAGCAGATAAAATCTGATACTTGTTCTCCATCAATATCAACAACAGTTAGCTGCTGGTTTTTCTTCAATATAAAAGCTACACCACTTTGCGGAGGAATAATGTTAAGCTCGCTCATGGCTTATTTTTAAAGGACATTGCCATTCTTTACCATACTTGCGGCCGCTATACTGGTATACCTCGGACTCTTCTCCAAAATCGTGTAGCATTGGGTTAATGGATCCTGACAGCTCAACGTCGCGTTTACGTACAACATGTTGTAAATGACGGTATTTATCAGTTTGGCGTAGCTGCTCAAATTGTTGGTGTGGGTTAAAAACTATTGCAGGATTTTTAAACTGCCTGGTTTGCCTGCTGTTATTGGGGTGTAAGCCAATAATAAAAAATGCTTCTTCTTTTAAACTAAAACTGAAGTCTGCGGAGGAGGGATCGCTTTGCACCCTTTTGTCAAAGCCAAATTGTTGTGCATCCAGGTCGGATAATGCTTGCAATCGTTGCCATAAAAATTCTTCAAACATAGCCTCACTTATGTTCTGTGGTTGTTTAAAAATGATGGCAGCGCTGTGGTACAAATTTTCAGACTTTCTGTATTCGTCCACAAAAGCGTACAAAAACTCCAATATCGATTTGTCTGATACCGGGCAGGCCATGTGGTCTGCCACCATTGCATGCAACTGCTGTTTTGCAAGGGCAGCCTTGGCTGCTACACAGGAAAAATTCTTATTGCCAATAAATGTTTTGTAATCATTAACAAGCTCATCGTTACGTATCATAAGAACCTCTTTTCAATAGCTCAGTGATGTAAAAAAAGCGTGCCTTCAAAAATCTACTTATTACTGTTGATTAAAAAAAGTACCCATTGCCTCAATTGTTTATAAAGGTTGAAGTGCAAGGTGCAATTACCTAAACATTCAATACGATGATCAGGCGAAATAGTTGCAGATACCGGTAAAATTCTTCCCGCCTTGATTTCACAATTTTGAGGGCAGTTGCCCGGTACCCAAAACTAAAAAACCCGGTAAAATACCGGGCTTCTGTATTCGGGTGTGGTGGTGTCTAATTATTATCCTCATCTAAACTTTCTTTATTGTCTCCACCCAGGCTATATAGATTATTTTCCTCGTCTTCCTCACCAATATCCTCCAAATCGTCGTCTTCATCGGTGCCCGAAGTATCCAGGTCCGAGCCACTTGCATCATTATCGAAACTGCCTTCATTCAGTAGTTCACCATCTTCATCAGTTTGCTCTAAACCCGAGCGCTGCATAATCTCATCATCTTCGTCTGTACCCGAAGCTTCGGCACTTCTTGCCAATAAAATTTCTTCCATGTTATTTACATCAGCATCATTTCCTGTTGTGCCAATACGTTCAACATCATCGTCCTCATCATCGTCATCCCCAAAAATGCCTACGCCTTCTTCATCGTCCGATGCAATGGTTACGTCTTGCATTTCACGTATCTGAGGCACGTGTACGTGCTCCTGCCCCGGTATCTCACTTACATCCGGTAGGTCCAAAATCACCACTTCCGGTTGCATTCTTGCTTCGTCATGTTCATTATCGGGCAGATCTGTCTCCTTTAATTTTTTAGCATGTTTAATAGAGTGGTTGGTTTCATTCAACTCTTCTTCATCTTCGTTAGGTTGTGCAATCATGTTTTTATTTTTTTAAAAGGTTACCAGGTTTCGTTGGTTTCCGCTATGGACATCATATTCAATATAACTAAACCAATCTTCGTTTGAGTGTTGATCAGCCTTTGCAATAACAGCCTGCGATTGCAGCAATGCAGCCGCATAAGGTTCATGTAGTATTCGCACAGGCAGTTGGCCGGCAACTATTTCAGCATCCCACAAACCTGAATTATGCCACGGGTTGTCAGGATGATCCCAATCGGGCCGGTCGATAATTGGGTACAAACAGATACCCCACAAAGGAATGCCTTTTTTAATAACTGCTGCACATTCGCGGCTAACAAATTCTATCCAGTTGGGCCGGTCTTTGCCGGGGTGACTGGTTTCGGTTAATGCAATGGGTTTGTGGTATCTGGTATAAGCCTCTTCAAATAACGAACGCAGCGGTCGCCAGCGTGGGTCATTGTCATCATTAGCCCAGGGCAAAAAATTCCAATCAGGTACAACCCATTGGTTATTGTAATAAAAGTTGAAACCTAAAATATCAACCAGGTCGGGATGTCCTCCCAACTCAGGGCAAATATTGCCCACTAACATATCTACAGATTGATATTGGTATTCGTGTCGTAATTCAGCTTCCATTAATTGTTGTTCAGTAGCATCAACGGGAGCTACCATATTTACCAGCGGTTCCGTAGTGAGTATGACGACATTTGAATCCGCTTCTTTCATAGCCTTTACACCTTCAATGTAGGCTTTCACCAAATGGTATTTCACCTCCCAGCCCTGGCCTGTGCAATACGGAGAAGTACCTCTTGCATCGCCACCCAGCCACGATAAAAAGCTTACTTCATTTATTGGAGTAACAATTAAAGGTGCATCAGGCACATGCTTCCGGTAAAAATGTACAAACTCTCTGCACAATGCGGCAAACCGCCTTGCAAACATGGGGTGCAAAGGGGTAAGATCGTCAGGAAAACCAAAATGACAGATATCCCAGATTTGCTGTATTCCATTTGCTTTTCCCACTTCAATCATGGTTCTAACAGTAGACCAATCGTATTGGTAGGGGGCCTTTTCTACTTGGCTCCAACGGATGCCTTCGCGTACGCTTTCAATATTGAACGGGCGCAGCAACTGGTAATCGTGATTTATTAATTGAATATGGCCGGTAAGATTTACCAGGTCAACCCGGTTTCCAAATGCATTAAGTTTGTCGGTACACTCATAGCCCCCCATCCAGAAAGACTTGAAAGGATTTTCCAGCATATTGTATATAAAGGTTTGATGTTGGGTTAGGTAATTAAATCATCGTGCCAAAATATATTTTGGGTGGAAATAAGGAGGAGATTTCGACTTTACAAAGTTGTAAGTACCTGGCTGGCAACCTGTTTTCCGCTAATGAAGGCTGCCTCAACCGTGCCGGTCTCTGTTCCGGAATACAAAGCCTCGCCTGCAAAAAATAAAGTGTTTTCAACCGGTTGAACCATAACTTTTCGTGCTGCTTCAGACTGAAGAGTTGAGAAAGAGTAGGCACCCAGTGCATACGGGTCTGCTGTCCAGTTATATACTTTCCAGTTTATTAATGCTTCTGATAGTTTTTCTTTATTGACGGAGAAGAGGTGTTGCAGCGATTCGATAGCCTGTTCAAAAATTATATCATCGGCGGAATACCTTAGTTCGTAAGCCCGTGGTCCGGCAAGCCAACCGGTGAGCAAATTACTGTCAAGCGGATTTTGTGTCCACCACGTGCCTATATTTTGGTCCGAAAAAACAAAGCCAATGTCTTTGTTTTTATAATCGTCTTGTTGCCAAAAGGGTGTTTTAAAGCGAAGTAATATTTTAATAGCCGAACCAAAACCCATTTCAAAAGCCGCTTGCATTTTTTGCGGCAAAGCCGGATGATATTGAATGGATGCCTTGTCCTTTTCTTCTGCTCTCCATACGCCCAACGGCACCGTTATGATTGCTTTTGTGGCTGTATATTTTTGAAGGTTTGAGTCGATTATTTCAACTGAGTTTTGTAAATAGTTTACCTGTTTTACAATGGTGGATAGATGAAGTTTACCTCTGCCATTTTCTATTTTGTCAAGCAGGTAATCAAGCAAGGTCTGGTATCCTTGTACAGGCCGGTATTGCTCTTCATCTTCGCTTTCCCATTCGGCCAAAAAAGCTTTGGAACTGGTAAGGTTTACATCGCCTGCATAATAACCTTCAACATACGAGGTTATTGACTGGCGTACTTCCGCATGTTCATCTCCTGCAAATTCTTTGGACAAAAAGGCAGCAATGCTAATATCTTCTTTTAATGTCTTTAGCTTGCTGATGACTTTATTTTGCTTCTCAAGATAATCGTCGTCCTGCTGCCAGCTTCCACCAAAAACCTGCCACATTTCGCCACCAACTTTCGTCTTTTTTAAGCCTGCTTCCTTTAGCAATTCTAAGGTCAGTTTCAATTTTCCATGAATAAATTCGGCGCCACCCTCTGCAGTCTCATTCCACTCACTATAAGGCAATGTGTTTATACGTCCACCAGTGCGGTTGCGTGCTTCGAGAAGGCAAACACTCAAACCTTGCTCTGTCAATAACTTCCCGGCAAGCAATCCCGCTGCGCCGGCGCCTATAATGATGATGTCCGTAGCAGTGTCAGTTTGTTTCATATCTAAAGTTAGTACAGTAAATAATATTTGATTGCCGGTATAAGTAGCTGATGTCAGGCTATCTTTTATACTTCATTTCAAAAAGTAACAACATCAAATTCAGCCTCACATTTTATAAACAAATCATGCCGCAAGGGGTAACCAGGTGCTTTATTTATTTTGTGAGCGGTGGAGAGGATAACTATTGTACCGTTCATCCTTCCATTAAAAAAGACTTAAATGAATGCTGGTGCCAATTGGGTGGATAAAGAAGTTGTGGTAGATAATGGCCTTGTCACCAGCCAGTCTCCAAGAGACCTGGAGGCATTTAATAAAAAAATTGTAGAAGCGTTTAAGGAAGGCGTGCATGCCGGCTTACATGTTTAAAGCTTTTGGAGTCACAGTTAAAATACCTGCTCTTGAGTGGGTATTTTTATTGATAGAAAAAGCAGTGTTTAACTTTTGATTTTTTACTTTTTACTTTCCAACGCCAACGCAGCCGCACCCCACACTCCACAGTTATCCAACTCTGAAACCTCTATCGTTAATTTAAATAGAGAACGTTCGTAGGCAAACGTTTTTATTTGCTGCCACATGCTTGTTCTAAAAAAATTGAACGACTGGCTTACTGATCCACCCAAAATAATGCATGCCGGATCAAAGGTGTATAGGATCATTTTGATGGCATTGCCGAGGTGTATTCCAAATTCTTCAAATATTTTTGTAGCCGATGGATGTCCTTTTTTTGCCAGTTCAAAAATTTCTTTGCCATTTAATCCATGCACATTTTTAAAAAATTGCCCGCTTGCATAATATTCATAATTATGCTCAAGATAATCGACCATGCCAAACTCGCCTGCGCCAAAATTATTGCCTTCGTATAATTTGTTGTTGATGATGATGCCTGCGCCCAGGCCTGTACCAATGCTTAACCCGATCATCGATTGCCTGGCCTTGCCTTTTCCAAAAAAATATTCGCCCAAAGCAAAGCAGTTTGCATCGTTGTTGATGTACACCGGTAGCTGGTAACGATCCTGCATCCATTTTTGAAGGGGCACTTCGTTCCACGAAGGAATATTGATGACATCATATACCAACTGCTGTCCGGCATCAATCAGCCCCGGCACTCCTATACCTATGGCCGTAACCTCTGAAGTTAACAACTGATCCGTAACCGAAAACAACTGATCAAGCACTGCTGCTTTACTGCCTTGTGCATTTATGGCTTCGCTGACAATGTGTGTTAGCTGATCGCCTTGCAGCAGGCCAGCCCGTATATGGGTGCCCCCAAGATCAATGCCTATTACACAATGGTTATTTGTCATTATGGGAGGTTATTAGAGAGGCAGCATCTTTATCAACATACAACACCAACCCGGTATGATTGCGAAGGAGCGTTGCCGGTACTGTTTCTGAGATTACTTCATTCAGTATTCTATTTACGATTGCTGCTTTGTGTTTGCCACTGACGATGATAAATACATTTTTGGCTTCTAGCAGGTTGCCAATGCCCATAGTTAAGCCATGGGTAAGGCTCTGTGGACTTGTAAAATATTTTTGTCCTACTGCCTGTGTGTGAGGATCGATTTCGGAAATATGCGCATGCAGCTTTGCAGATGAGCCGGGTTCGTTCATACCAACATGGCCATTTAATCCCAGGCCTACAATGGCTGCTTCAATACCATTGTGCTGTGCAATAAAATTTTCGATACGCTGGCATTCGGCTTCTACATCTTCGGCTCTTCCATCAAAAAAGCATTGTCTTTCTTTTTCAATTTTTAATGGCTTAAATAACTGGTTATCCAGGTGAAATTTGCAGCTTCCTTCATCGTTTCCATTCATGCCCACCCATTCGTCCAGTCCAACAAAATTCCATGCTGATACATCCACTTGCTTTTGATGTACCCGGTCGGTTAGTTGCTGATATAAACCTTTGGGACTGTCGCCTGAAGCAACACAAACAAGTGGATGGGAAACAGGTTCCATAATTGCCAGCAGATCATCAAGCGCATGCCTGCACAATTCATCATAGTTCTCTTCAATAATAATTTTCATATATGGCCAACGTTTAATTGTATAAAGTAAGATTGTTGTCCGGGTAAAACATTACTCTTTGGGCTAAAGCCCACTGCTGTATTGAGTTTCAGTAACCCCAGCCTTAAGGCTGGGGTTATAAGAACAAAACCCTTGAATGTTGGGTTTTAGCTAAGTTAGTCGGACAACATAATAATGTAAGATTTATGTAAATGAGAACTTTTGCCAGTTTCTTGAAGAAGACTTTGAATTTTTAATAGCCTTCTTGTGAGCCCAGCCACAAGTCAATAGGCTTTGAAACCTTTGGCGCAAAAGGCAATTCAATCTTTCTACCTTCAGCTGCTGATGCATAGGCGGCATATAGAACCTCCAATACTGCACGGCCATCTTCGCCGGTTACCAGGGGCTGTTTATCATTCAATACACAATCAATAAAATGCCGCAGCTCATGTGGATAGCCCTGGTTAAAAACTTCTTCAAAAACGGTAAAGCTCCAGCCAATAGTAGTGTCTGCTTTTTCCATAGCGTAATCGTAACCTTTCTTACTATACGATACTGCTGCATTACCCATAAACAGGTCAGCATACACTACTCCGCCCGTACCATGTACTTCGCTCTTATCATCCATGCCGCCATGTTTAGCCCAACTGTTTTCAGCCACGGCTGTAACGCCATTTTCAAATTCAATAATCATAACAGAATTGTCTTCGCCTTTTGTGCGCTCCTTATGTAGCACAGTTGACATGGTAGCATACACACTTTTGATAGCAGCGTTTCCGGTCATCCACCTGAACCATTCAATGGCATGGCAACCCATGTCCATCAATACGCCACCACCTGAAAGATTTACATCATAAAACCAGTCGGAGTGTGGACCCGAATGTTTTTCAGCCTGCTTTAGCATATACACTTCGCCCACGGCACCCTGTTGTACCATTTGCCTTACACGTTCGTATTTGGGTGCAAAGCAAAGCTCTTCAGCATACATCAGTTTTACATGTGCCTTTCTGCAGGCATCAATCATTTCATCAGCCTCTTCCAATGTAACTGCCAAAGGCTTTTCTATTATGATGTGCTTGCCTGCTGCGGCAGCTTTTAATGTGGCTTCATGATGCAAAAAATTGGGAAGACAAATGTCTGCCAGATCGCAACCTGATTGCGCTATTAGTGCATCCAAATCATCAAACCAGGCAGGTATGTTATGCTTTTGTGCAAAGGCTTTTGCTTTGCCGGCATTGCGGGTGTAAACGGCTACAACTTCTGCTTCAGGTACAAAGCGATGGTAGCTTTCCATGTGTATGTCGCTAATAAAACCGGCACCAAGTAGCGCCACTTTAATTTTTTTCATAAGTAAGGTATTCGTTTGGTTTTAATTTTTGTTTGAAGGTTGCTTTGTGTCAATTTTTGGCAGCAATAACTGTGTCTTGTACCATATTTTTATACAATGCTTCTTTCTCTAAAAGCCTTTGCAAAAGTACCAGTTGGTTTTGGGCTCTTAGTAAATTTTGACCGGTATACGCTGCTCCATAATACACATCGTTCAACAGGTGATCGGTTAAAAATCGCACCGCTTGCATGTATATCATAAATAAACCGCTGTAAACGAAATGCTCCTTCTCGGGTTCCGTCAATTCACCACCCAGTGCCTCAAAATATCCTTTTACAATGGCAAGAAAGAATTCATCCCTTACTTCAATTTTTGAAAGATCTTTTTCTTCCTCGCTAACCGGCGATAAATACGTCCGCATCATATCTCCTACGTCACTGATAAAATAGCCTGGCATAACCGTATCCAGGTCAATTACGCAAAGTCCTTTATCTGCTTCATCAAACAATACGTTACTGATCTTGGTGTCGTGATGGGTGACCCTTAATTTAAAATCAGGTGAATTTGTAATGTTGGTATATGCATCAACAATATACTTGTACTGCTCTACCTGGCCAATCTCTTTTTTTGCCTCCTCAATTCTTGCCGGATTGCCATGCAGGCAGGCATGCATGCATTGCTGGTAGCGCAACAATAAATTATGAAAATCTGGTAGCGTTGTTTGTAACGATGTTGCGGGAAAGTCCCTCAGCATTTTTGTAAACAGACCAAATTGCAGGGCTGCTTCATTTGCTTGCACGGGCTTTTCAACAACATTTATTGTATGAGAATTTTTTACAAAGGGAAACATCCGGAAGTAACCCGGATCTGGCAGGTAAACAACCGCCTGGCCATCGTTGGCTTTAACCGGAGATACAAAAAAATATTCGGGCTGAACGTGTTGTAAGTAAGATGAAATGCTGCTGATGTTATCAGCAATAAGCAAAGGATTTTTAAATATGGTATCATTCACTTTTTGAAGGATGTAATCACCTGTATCAGTTTTAATGCGCCAGGTTGTATTGATTAAACCCGAACCAAACGGCGTGATAACAGCATTTGAACTGCCGGGGTAATGGTCAAGAATAGTTTGAAGGTTCATATATGTACAGGCAAGCTAAAGAGTTCTTTTTAAAATTAGATTGCGCAAATAATTTTTTTTGAAAGTTAATTGGAGGCATGTCGGGTTGCTTTGGCTTTTATTACCTGTTAACTTGCTGACAGTTCCGTCAGTAACCTTATTGCATTCATTTTAAAAAAGGGTTTACTTTCATAAAAAAGCCAACCATATGCCTTCCGATTCAATTTATATAAACACCAAAGGTCAACAGAAAAATTATTTCGATGCCATTGTAATTGGGTCGGGTATTAGCGGGGGATGGGCCGCTAAGGAGTTGTGCGAACATGGTTTGAAAACGCTGGTGTTAGAAAGGGGAAGAAATGTTGAGCATAACAAGGATTATCCAACGGCAACAATGAAGCCATGGGAATTTAAACACAGGGGCGAAATGACCCGGCAAGACTTGCAAAACAATCCATTAATAAGTAAAGCATCAGGATATGGAGAGGATACTGCCCACTTTTTTGTGAAGGACGCCGATCATCCTTATATACAGGAAAAGCCATTCGACTGGATACGTGGTTACCAGGTAGGCGGGAAGTCATTAACATGGGGTCGTGCCTGCCAGCGCTGGAGTCAACATGAATTTACAGCCCCGGCCCGTTTTGGATATGGCATTGAGTGGCCTATTGATTATGCTGATATTGCTCCGTGGTACTCGCATGTTGAAAAATTTATTGGTGTTTGTGGTACAAGAGATGGTATAGAAGCAATGCCCGACGGGGAGTTCTTACCGCCCTTTGAACTGAATTGTGCAGAGGCGCTCATCAGGGACTCCATTTCAAAAAATTTTAAAAACCGGCACGTGGTGCATGCCCGCTGGGCTCATCTTACACAACCCACCGACCTTCATTTGCAACAGGGCAGAAGCCGTTGCCAGGCCAGAAATTTATGCATGCGGGGTTGCCCCTTCGGGGGATATTTTAGCTCGGTAAGCAGTACGTTGCCCTGGGCAAAAAATACAGGTCATCTTACCATGCGACCTTTCTCGGTGGTACATTCAATTATTTATGATGAACATAAAAAACGTGCAACCGGTGTTAGGGTTATAGATACCAATACCAAACAGGTAACCGATTTTTTTGCCCGTATAATATTTGTAAATGCCTCGGCATTAAACAGCAACCTGGTGTTGTTAAATTCTACCAGTAGCCGTTTCCCCAATGGGTTAGGTAACGATAATGGTCTGCTGGGTAAATATGTAGCGCATCATAATTACAGGGCATCGGTTAATGCCGACATGCCGGGCATGGAAGATAAATATTATTATGGCCGAAATCCCACGGAACCCATACTGGCAAACTATAGAAACCTGGGCAAGATTGATACCGGTTACCTGGGAGGCTTTACAACATTTATGGGTGCATACAGGGGTACACCCGGCGAAGATAATTTGCCGGCAACCATTGGCGGCGCCTATAAAGATGCGCTTTGCGTGCCGGGTAGCTGGAAAACTTATATGTACCTGCAGGGAGAAACGATACCCAGGATGGAAAATCATGTAAGACTGAGCCCTGACAAAAAAGATGAATGGGGTATTCCGTTATTGATTACCTCGGTAGGTTACGACGATAATGATGAAAAAATGATCGCCGATTTTTTAACCAGTAGTGCCGAAATGCTGGACAAAGCAGGTTGTAAAAATGTAAATCAGCACGATAACCACCAGGCACCGGGGCTGGATATTCATGAAATGGGCGGATGCAGAATGGGCAAAGACCCGGCAACATCATTACTTAATAAATGGAACCAATTGCACGCCTGCACAAATGTATTTGTAACTGATGGTGCCTGCATGACCAGTACGGGCAACCAAAGCCCTTCGTTACTTTATATGGCGCTTACAGCACGTGCCACCAATTATGCAGTAGCCCAATTAAAAAAAGGAAATTTATAGAAATACCTATACGACAATTTTTGAAGGAATGGCTTCCCTTATTTGGTTAATGCTAATCTCGTCTAAAGGTTTGGTAAGAATATTTTTAAGAAGACTGTTATTTTTACCGCGGTCGATATCTTCAAAATAAACCGAAGAGGTGTACATAAAAATGGCAATAGCACTAAATTCATCTTTGTTTGTGTCCTCCAGAATTTCAAGAAACTCCCATCCATCCATGTAAGGCATGTTGATGTCCACCAGCATAACATGGGGTAGCGGTGCGTTCAATTTTAATTGGCCAAACAGGTGTTGCATAGCTTCTTCACCATTCATAACAACAGAGATCTCTGCGTTTTCAAAGTGAAATTGCAGTACCTCGCTGCTTAAAAAGTTGGTTATTTCATCATCATCTACCAATAAAATTCTTAACGGTTGACTCATCCTCAATCATATTTGTTTTTACAAAGTTTATCGTAAATGTGGCACCCCTTCCTACCTCGCTGTCTACGCTTATACTTCCATTCTGGGCCTCTACCTGGTTCTTAATTATGTATAAACCAAGTCCTTTGCCCGAAGATACATTGTGAAACCGTTGGTACAGTCCAAAAATCTTTTTACCATGTTTGTCAAGATCTATACCTATGCCTTCATCTTTTGCCTGCAAAAATATATGTTCTTTATCCATTTTGGCAGATAGAAAGATGGAGGGATTTGTACCGGGCCTGGAATATTTAATTGCGTTGGTAACCAGGTTTAAAAAAATGCTGTGTAATGCTTTTTTTGAGTAGAAGATTCTTGGTGCTGCATCAAAGTCGTACGTAATCTTTGCCCCGGTATTTTCTATCTCCTCCGAGATGGAATGTGTCACTTCCAGCAATACGGTCTCAAAAGCAATGTCTTCGTTTTTATCAGACTTGAACCTGGCGGATAAGATCTCATTCAAATCTTCGAGTGTTTGATTCAGTTGTTGAATGCTGAGGTCTGTCTTCTCGAAAAGCGACCTGTTTTTTTCAGACAATTCATCTTTCTTAAACAACCGCATCAGCATTAATAAATTTGCTACCGGCGATCTTAAATTATGCGAGGTGATGTAGGCAAATTGCTTCAGTTCTTTATTGCTTACCAATAACTCCTGCGATAGCTGGTTTAGTTCTACTTCTTTGCTTTTAATGTCATCTACGTCCAGGTGAATACCAATAATTCGGGTTGCCTTTCCTGCCTCATTTCTAAACCCGGCCCGGCTAATAGAAAGTATCCATTTGTAGGGACCGCTCTTCGTCTTCATCCGGCAGATAAACTGCAATTTTTGTAT
>JAJAYD010000010.1 GCA_026786345.1 Chitinophagaceae bacterium | reverse complement strand
GGTTTTTCTTATCTGGATATAAAAAAGATTACACCACCAGAACAAAGAAGTTGTTTTATTACCTACACAAGCACAGACGTACATGAGATGCTAAAGACTGGTTTTGACAGAAGCCCAATGTACCAGGGAAGAATTGAAGGGGTAGGGCCAAGGTATTGTCCGAGTATCGAAGATAAAATAAATCGCTTTGCAGACCGAGACCGCCATCAACTTTTTGTAGAGCCTGAAGGTTTCAACACGATTGAAATTTATGTCAATGGATTCTCAACTTCATTACCGGAGCAAGTGCAACACCAGGCTTTAAAACTTGTTCCGGGTTTTGAAAACTGTAAGATGTTCAGGCCAGGTTATGCTATTGAATACGACTTCTTTCCACCAACTCAACTAAAGTATTCTTTAGAAACAAAAGAAATTGATAACCTGTTTTTTGCCGGACAAATTAACGGCACCACAGGTTACGAAGAAGCAGCTTGCCAGGGATTAATGGCTGGGATTAATGCACATCAAAAAGCCAATTATTTACCTGAGTTTATTTTAAAAAGGAGTGAAGCTTATATTGGAGTTTTGATTGATGACCTTATAAGTAAAGGCACGGATGAACCCTACAGAATGTTTACCAGCAGGGCCGAATACCGCACTTTGTTGCGCCAGGATAACGCTGATCTGCGGTTAACAGAGAAAAGTTTCAGGCTTGGTTTGGCTACACAGGAAAGAATGCAAATGGTGGTTAATAAAAAACAATCAATTGAAAAAATAAAAGAAACGATCAAAACTTATTCTTTGGAACCCGAAGAAATTAATGGTTATTTAAATCAAATTAATTCAGCACCAATCCTACAAAAACAAAAACTGTCGCAGGTATTACTTCGACCAAATGTTGATTTAAAAGATATTATTAAAACTTCCAGAAGTGTTGAAAAACTCATGCACGATGATAGCCCCGAGGCTATAGAGCAGGCAGAAATACAGGTAAAGTATGAAGTCTACATTAATAAAGAAAAAGACCTGGTGGAGAAAATGAGCCAATTGGAAAACCTGGTTATTCCTGACACTTTTGCTTATGATAAAATTCATTCTTTGTCGAACGAAGCCAGGCAAAAGTTTATTAAAATTAAACCACGAACCTTAGGTCAGGCCAGTAGAATTAGCGGGGTAAACCCAAGCGATGTGCAAATATTGATGGTTTATATGGGAAGATGATCATTTTCTTATCTATCTCTTTTGTTTAAAATGCCTTTTAAACCCACTTTTTTTGGAACTTGGATTGTATGAAGGTGTTTCTCCAAAACTGTCTGGAACTTTGGATTTTGGTACAGCATATCCTAGCAATTGCTCAATTGCCAGGAATTTTCCCTGCTCTCTTTCATTAACTAAAGTGTAAGCAGTACCATCCGATTGCGCCCTGGCCGTTCTGCCAATTCTATGTACATAATCCTCGCCATCATTGGGTACTTCGTAATTTATTACAAGGTCTATATTGTCTATATCAATGCCACGGGATAAAATATCAGTAGCAACCAATATTTTTAATCTGCCATTTATAAAGGCTGATAAAACCTCTTCCCGTTGGTTTTGCTCAAGGTCAGAATGTATTTCTTCAACGGAGAAGCTTGCCCGCTTCAACTCTCTGTTAAGTTCTTTAACGGTGTGTTTTTTTGAGCAAAAAATGAGTACACTTTGAAAGTCAGCAGATCTTAAAAGATATTTAATCAATTCATTTTTCTGACTATCATAAACTACATATGCCTCCTGCTTAATTTTTTCAGGAGGCTTAGAAATAGAAATATTTATCTCAGCAGGATTTGTAAGAATTTTACGGGCAAGGTCTCTGATACGACCGGGCATAGTAGCTGAGAACAACAGGTTTTGCCGTTTTGAGGGTAGATAGGAGATAATCTTCATGATATCGTCATTGAAGCCCATATCCAGCATTCGGTCAGCTTCGTCTAAAACCAGGTATTGTAGTTCTTTAAATTTTACATATCCCATAGCAAGGTGACCAATCATTCGTCCGGGGGTACAGACAACAATATCTGCGCCTTTAGATAAAGCTTGCCTCTCCTGGCTGAACGATGCTCCATCGCCACCACCATAAACGGCCATTGAACTAACCGAGGTAAAATAAGAAAGACCTTCAAGATTCTGGGCAATCTGTATTGCCAATTCTCTGGTAGGAACAATGATAAGTGCGTTAATATGATCGTTATGGGCCTGCGGAGAAGTTATAATATTATTAATCAATGGCAGCAAAAAAGCAGCAGTTTTTCCTGTACCGGTTTGCGCCGATGCAATTACATCTTTGCCCTGTAAAACCAATGGAATTACCTGTTCCTGAACAGGTGTAGCGTTTTGATAGTTATTCGATTCTATTCCCTCTAACAATCTTTCATCAAATCCAAAATCTTGAAAAGTCACTGTACTAAAAGCTTTAAATAATTACTTCAAAAAAAATAAGATTATAAAGATAGCCTAATATAAGGCTATGCTCCTCATCAACATGTTTTTCAGTTAGAAGCAAGGTAAAAATTTATAAATAGTTAACTATTCAGGGGTAAAAGTGTTGGCCTGATTCTTATGTACTTCCTCTTAAACTTTTAGAAATGAAACCAGTAATTATCAAACTTAATTTAATTGGCACCACTGTGCATGTAAATACAGCCAATATACTTTACTACTATGCCAAACAAAAAGATAATGGGGAAGTAGTAACCGAATTATTTTTCACTGAAAAGTTTGGTTTAGAGGTTTTGGAAACGCCTGCTGAAATAGATGGTCTAATCAACGCCAACTCGTTGCTTTGATTAATATTAAATTTTATTTTAATATAATTTTTAAAATTACAAACGTTTGTTATGGAGAATAATTCAAATACTAAAAACGCTGATCCTACAAAATCTCATGATCGAATGGCGCCTGAGGACCCAAGTAATACCAGCCATATTGGTCAAAAGGTGGAGCGAGAAATTATTAGTAAAACTGAAGGCATAACCGAACGGAGTAGTAATGTAGAGGATGAAGAAGATGAAAAAACAGCTCAATACATAAAGCATCCTTCGCCCGAAGACAGGGGATAATAACTTCCGTATTCCTCAAAAGTTCTAACCAATCAATCCTGCTTTTCTACTTATGTCAAGCATGCGATCCATTGGTTTTTTTGCTGCTAATCTCAACTCTTCATCCATGATAATTTCAGGAATTTCATACTCCATACACAAGTATAATTTTTCCAGGGTATTGAGTTTCATATAAGGGCAGTCGTTACAGCCACAGGAATTATTGGGCGGGGCGGGGATAAAAGTTTTACCTGGTGAATCTTTTTGCATTTGATGTAGGATACCGGTTTCGGTAGCAACTATGTATTCCTGTGCATGATCAGCCGCCGAATATTTTAAAAGTTGTGTAGTACTCCCGATAAAGTCTGCTGCCCTAAGTACCGCTTCTTCACATTCAGGATGTGCTATAACCTTAGCATTTGGATGCCTTACTTTAAGCTTCGTGATTTTTTGCAGGCTAAAAATTTCGTGTACCATACAGGCTCCATTCCATAAAAGCATATTTCTTCCAGTTTTCTTGTTAAGATACCCACCCAGGTTTTTATCCGGAGCAAAAATGATCTTTTGCTCAGCCGGCAGGCTCTCTATAATCTTTTCGGCATTGCTACTGGTGCAAATAATATCGCTCAATGCCTTAATCTCTGCAGTGCAATTAATATAGCTAATGACTACATGGTCAGGGTGCTTCTTTTTAAAGGCTCTGAAGAGGTCAGCAGGGGCACTGTCAGCCAAAGAACACCCTGCCTTTAGATCGGGAAGTACAACTTTCTTTGAAGGGTTTAAAATCTTAGCCGTTTCTGCCATAAAATGAACACCGGCAAAAACAATCATATCAGCTGTAGTACTTTGGGCTTTTTGAGCCAGGCCCAAACTGTCTCCCAAAAAATCGGCTACATCCTGTATATCCGGCTCCTGGTAAAAGTGAGCCAGTATGATGGCATTCTTTTCCTTTTTCAATCGTTCTATTTCAGCAAACAAGTCAAGATGCACATCAATTTCAACATCAAGAAAACCTTTGAAAACCACTGATTTTTTAGCCTCTGCTATGTTCATAACTACTGTAGTATTATTAAAGATTCTATTTATTATATAAAAACCCTATTACTATTACGGCTGTTAATAGCGGGATAACTTTTGTTTTTAATATTTGCAAAATTAACTGAACCTACTTTATCCACGTCAGTTAACAATTCATTCACATACCACTTTCCAATCTTGCAGACCTGTTACAATGTTTGTACACACATGGGAATTACGCAATCACTGTAAAAATAATTCGGCGAAACTCCTTTTTTGCCTGTTGATATGGTTGGGATAATCAAACGTTTATTAACTCACAATATACCGCGGGTATATACGTTTTATATTTCGTCTCAAACTATCCACCGAACGAACGTTCATTTTTCCGGCTTATCCACATGTTTTGATGCTTATAAACAGGGCTCATGTTAATTGCCTTTTTATAGCCATTGTTCTCACCAATTTTACAACTTATTTTATTCGAAATTTAAACGTTTAAAATCTTCTGAAAAATAGTATTCATCAGGGTTTGAAGGGTTATCCACAATTTGTTCAAACCATATATTCCCCTATTTTTGCCATCCACTTTTAAAAGCTATATAATAATATGTCGGTTATTCAGAAAATCAGGGACAAGTATGCGGCAGTAGTTATCGCGGTGATAGCCCTTAGTTTGGTTGGTTTTATATTAATGGATGCGTTTGTCGGTAGAAGTCGCGGTGCAGGTACGAGTACAACAATAGGCAAAGTAAACGGTGAACAAATAGAGAGAAACGATTTTGAAAAGAAGTTGACCATGCAGCAGCAAATGTATGCAAGCCAAGGCGCTCAACGCGATCAATTAATAGGCAATGTATGGGATCAGAGTGTGGATGATATTGTGATGAAACAGGAATATGAAAAATTAGGTTTACAGTTTACTACTAAAGAATTGAACGACCTGCTTTTTGGATCAAATGCGCCCCAGTGGCTTAAGAACGAATTTACAGACCAGGCAACCGGCCAGTTTAAAGTAAATGACGCCAAACAATATTTTGCTCAAATGAAAAAGCAAAAGGACAATCCAAACCTGGAAATGTTTAACGAAGCTTACATAAAGCCAACAATTACCCAGGCGCTTCGCGAAAAGTATATGGCGTTGTTGAATCAAACTATTTATGTTCCTAAGTGGATGGCTGAAAAATCTTTGGCCGATCAAAATTCAAAAGCAGGATTTTCTTACGTTTCTGTGCCCTATACTTCAATAGCTGACAGCACAGTTAAAGTAAGTGATGACGATGTAAAAGCATACATTAACAAGCACAAAGAGGAATTTAAACAAGAGGATGAAACTCGCAGCATTTCCCATGTATCATTTAGTGCATTTCCAAATGCACAAGACAGTTCAACAGTTTACAACCAGGTAAATAATATGAAATCAGAACTTGCTATAGCAACTGATGCTCAGAATTATTTAACCAGAGTTTCAAGCGAAACTCCTTACCTCGATGCTTATGTGTTGGGTTCAAAAATTATGGTGCCCAATGCAGACAGTATTAAAACACTGGCTGACGGAAAGGTTTTTGGTCCTTACCTTGATGGTAAAAACTATACTGTTGCTAAAATGATCAGTCGCCGTAGTATTCCTGATAGCGCAAAGGTTCGACACATATTAATTAAAACGGCCGAGAAAGGCCAACCGGTTATGCCGGACAGCATTGCTAAACTTAGAATTGATAGCATCGCTAAAGCAATTAAAGCCGGAGCAGATTTTAATTCAATGGTTATTAAATATAGTGATGACCAGGGAAGTAAGGCAACAGCCGGAGAATACACCTTTCCAAGTACACAATTTTCTGGCATAAGTAAAGAGTTTGCAGAAACTGCTTTTTATGGCAGTGTTGGTGACAAAAAAGTGGTAAAGGTTGAAAATCCCTCTTACTCTGGTTATCATTATATCGAAGTTTTGAATCACCTAAATCCGGGCACTGGATATAAAGTGGCTTACTTAAGTAAAACGATTGATGCCAGCCAGGAAACTATCAACACTGCTAATAATGCCGCCGCTCAGTTTAGTGCGGGGAGCAGAAATCAAAAACAATTCGAACAAAATGCTGCCAAAGAAAAAATTCAACCTTTGACTGCAGTTGATATAAAGCCAAACGATTTTTCTATTCCTTCATTGGGAGAAAGCCGCCAGTTTGTACGTTGGGTATATGACAATAAAGTAGGTGATGTAAGTGAGCCTTACGAAATTGGTGATAGCTATGTGGTAGCTCTTATTACAAGCGCCCAACAAAAAGGCACTATGGGTGTAGCAAAAGCTCGTCAAACAGCAGAGCAATTTATTCGCAACGAAAGGAAAGCACAACAAATAATTGCTTCTAAATTTAAAGGGGGAGCTACCATTGAGGCTATGGCTCAAGGTGCGGGGGAGCAGGTATTACGTGCAGACAGTGTAAGTTTTGCGCAGCCCTTTATTCCAAATGTTGGTAATGAACCAAAGATTACTGGTGCAGCTTTCAACAAGAGCCTGCAAGGCAAAATAAGCGAGCCTATAGCAGGTAACACCGGAGTATTTGTTATTAAGGCTGATAAAATTTCGGCAGTAGCCGGTGCCATACCAAATGCTGATGAACTTCGTAAACAAATGGTAATGCAGTTAAAACAAATGGGAGGGTTTCGTAGTATGGAAGCTCTTAAAAAAGCTGCTGACATTAAAGACAACAGGGCCGATTTTTATTAAACTGTTCCCACATCTAAATTATGTAACAACCCTGCCAATTTGGTGGGGTTGTTTGTTTAACTCTCTCAACACTTCAAACTAAATAAAAAATCTATTGACCGATAAGCATCACTCGAAAACGGATCGTTAATACCCTATTTCGAAAGTGCAGCTTTAGCTGGTAATTTAAAGAACGCTGTAACTTTGTTTCAGAGTAAAGTTAGAAGCTATTTAAAAATTTTGTTTTATAATACCAACTGGAGTTTTTCATAGCCTCATCCTTGCGTCGCAATCACTTAATCTGAAGTACAAATGGGATCTTCAGTTTCAAAATCAAAGTTTCAAATTATTTTAAACAGCTTCTTAGATGTAGAAACAAATTATGGAAAACGTAATCGTAAACAAAGTTGCCGAAAGTGCCCTTACCAGTCTTGACCTTGAAGAATATTTTCCCAAAGGTGAAATGGATGTGTTTGATATGAAAGACTATTTATTTATGGAACTTATTTTAAAAGAGAAAGATTTTAGAGCAGCTTTATCCACTTTGGATTGGGAGCAGTACCGCGATAAGAATGTTGCCATCACCTGTTCTGTTGATGCCATTATACCTATGTGGGCTTACATGCTGGTTGCTACCAATTTACAACCTGTTGCAAAGGCGGTGGTTTTTGGTGATAAAAAAACATTGTTGAATACTCTCTTCATCAAAAATCTTTCAACAATTAACGGTGAAGATTATACTGACAAACGGGTAGTAGTAAAAGGCTGTGGCGATCAACCCATACCTGAAACCGCCTATGTAGAAATTACCAAGAAACTTCGCCCCTATGTTAAAAGCATTATGTATGGGGAGCCTTGCAGTACGGTACCTATTTTTAAAAGAAAGTAAGTTTAAAAAAGGTTGGTCGTTGGTGGTTGGTCATTGTTTTTAATGAAGTTGATAGTTGACAGATGACGGTTGACAGAAAACCCTTCGTGCCTCTTTTTGCCTTTGTGGTTCAAAAAAAGCCACCGTGTATCTCTCTGCCGCCATGTCGGTGTGGTTCCAAAATAGTTAGTGGTTGATCGTGGGGTATTGCCAGAAAAAGATGTTGGTTTGAAAGAATGATCTCGGCGCCTCTTTGCGCCTTTGCGTCTTGGTGGCTCAAAACAAAATTAGTTCAAACAGAAAGCAATAACTTGTTCAGCTCAATCAAATCAAGTTGACAACGGGCATCGACATATACCCTTTAGGCGATCATGCTATAACTTTAGAATTTGGCAACGTTATAAACCTTCCCACCAATCAAAAAGTTGTAGCCTTATTCAAACATTTACAAACCAATCCCTTTATAGGTTTGGTAGATCTGATACCGGCTTATACAACCCTTACTCTTGTTTACGATATTGCAGTAATCAACCAACATCGCGCTGTCCACCAAACGACTTATCAGTGGGTGGAAGATCTAATATTGCGTATCCTTCAAACAAATAATCTTCAATACTCTTTTGTTGGCAGGACCGTCAAAATCCCTGTTTGTTACCACTCCTCGCTTGCACCCGATACGGAATGGCTGGCGCACCACCACAACCTAACAGTTAACGAAGTCATTGAGTTGCATACATCAACCACCTACCATGTGTATATGCTAGGCTTCCTTCCCGGGTTTCCCTACATGGCTACAGTACCCGAAAAAATTGCCACGCAACGTAAATCCAATCCACGTAAACAGGTTGCGGCGGGTAGTGTGGGAATTGCCGGTAATCAAACCGGTATCTATCCGTTCGATTCTCCGGGCGGTTGGCAGCTAATAGGACAAACCCCTTTAAAAAATTTTGATGTTGAAAAAATGGATCCGGCATTATTACTACCCGGCGATGCTGTTACGTTCTACGCTATTTCTTTGGATGAGTTCAATCTTCAAAAACAAGCATGAGCATTCGTATAATTAAGTCTGGTATAAGTGATGCTTTTTTTGATGAAGGCCGGTTTGGATATCAACATATTGGTATCAATCCGACCGGTGCAATGGATAACATTGCCGTAAAAATAGTAAATGCTCTTACGCTTAACCACAGCAACGAAGCGGCGCTTGAAATGCATTTTCCTGCAGCCACCATTTCATTTAAAAAAGATGCGCTCATAGCCTTAAGTGGTGCTGATTTTACTGCAACCATCAACCATAGCATCGTACCAGTTAACAAGCCCATTCTTGTAAAACAAAATGCTATCCTTCAATTTAAAAAACCACTACGTGGGGCACGGGTTTACCTGGGCGTACAGGGCGGTTTTAAATTGTCTGCATGGTTAGAAAGTTATAGTACCAATACGATGGTGAATGCCGGCGGGTACTTTGGCCGTCGCTTAAAGACGGGGGATGAAATTCATTTTAAAGGCGACCACTCATACCCGGATTTGTCAACAACAAACGCTGTTCAAATTTTCCCTTTTCAAGCTAACATAAATGAGCTGTACCAGCAAGGTTCAATTCGCATAGTTGCAGGTCGCCACTTTAAATTACTAACCACCGAAGCCCAACAACAATTGCTTCAGCAAGCCTTTACTATTACCGGCGAAAGCAACCGCATGGGTTATAAATTACAATCACAACCCCTGGCCTTGCAGCAAGAGCAAAACATCATATCATCCGCTGTTACCAAAGGCACCATTCAATTGTTACCAAACGGTCAACTTATAGTACTGATGGCAGATCATCAAACCACCGGTGGTTACCCAATAATCGTGCATGTAATCACTGCTGATGTTTGCACGTTGGCTCAATACAACCAAAAAGACTCCATACACTTTAAACTTGTATCTAACAAAGAAGCCGAAGAAGCTTTTCTTAGCCAACATCGTCATTTGTTGCAACTACAAAATGCCTGTAACTTACGATTGAATGACTTTATCAACACTTACAACAGACCTTAACTGCGATATGGGCGAAGGCATGTCCACAGATGAAGCCATCATGCCTTTTATAACTTCAACCAACATTGCCTGTGGCTACCATGCCGGCGACAAAACCATCATGCAACGAACCATTGATCTTGCTATAAAATATGGAGTTGCTATTGGTGCACATCCCGGCTTTGATGACAAAGCCAACTTCGGCCGAACTGAAAAGCATCTTACATCCACCGAAATTTATCAACTCGTTTTTAAACAGGTGCAAGATTTGCGAAACATGTGTGTAGAATCAAAAGTTTCATTGCATCATGTAAAACCACATGGAGCTTTGTACAACATGGCGGCTAAAAATGCTGACATGTCAAAAGCAATTGCGCAGTCAGTTGCCGATATTGATCCCCGGCTTATTTTGTACGGCCTTAGCGGCAGCCAGTTAATAACACAGGCAAAAGTGGTAGGGCTTAGAACTGCCTCCGAAGTATTTGCAGACCGCACCTATCAAAACGATGGAAGTCTTACACCGCGATCGCAAAGCAACGCTTTTATAACTAACATGCAACAATCAGTACAACAAGTGATGCAAATGATTCAACACCAAACCGTGACAAGCGTAGAACAATCCACAGTTGCTATAAAAGCCGATACTATTTGCCTGCATGGCGACGGCGATCATGCGGTTGATTTTGCCAAAGTCATTCATCAAACTTTACAGCAACATCAAATTGAAATCAAATCTATCTAAATCGCGTTGGAACAATGCAGGTCTTGGCGCCGCCTTTCTTATGGCCACTTCAGCCATTGGCCCCGGTTTTCTTACACAGACTACCGTATTCACGCAGCAACTTTTATCAAGCTTCGGCTTCGTAATCTTCATTACCATTTTGCTCGACATAGGCGCTCAAATGAACATTTGGCGCATATTGGTAGTAAGTGAAAAGCGGGCCCAGGATTTATCAAACCAACTGGTTCCTGGGCTGGGCTATTTTTTAGCTATACTTATTGTGCTCGGCGGGTTAGCCTTCAACATCGGGAACATCGGCGGCGCCGGTCTTGGACTAAACGTAGTAAGTGGGATGGATGTTACCAGTGGAGCAATACTAAGTTGTGTTTTTTCGCTCCTGGTGTTTTGGTTAAAAGATGCAGGTAAGGCTATTGATACCATTAGCAAATTGTTGGGCGGTTTAATGATATTGCTAACCCTCTATGTAGCTTTCAGTTCGCACCCACCCATCCGTGATGCCGTGCAGCATACTCTGCTACCGGCAACCATAAGTACCAATGCTATTATTACAATTGTTGGTGGCACAGTTGGAGGCTATATAAGTTTTGCCGGTGCACATAGGTTGCTGGATGCCGGAGTAACAGGCCCGCAAAATATAGAGGCTGTTACCAGGAGTTCGGTTACCGGAATAATTATAACTGCCTTTATGCGGGTGGCATTATTCATAGCAGCTTTAGGTGTAATTACGGGAGGTGCTATCATTGATCCTGCTAATCCGCCTGCCTCTGTTTTTAGTGCTGCGGCGGGTCAGTTGGGGTATCGTTTTTTTGGTGTGGTTATGTGGTGTGCTTCTATTACTTCTGTCATTGGTTCGGCATATACATCCGTATCTTTTTTACGCAGCTTTCATCCATGGATCGAAAAAAATTACCGCCTGCTCATCTCCATTTTCATTGTGTTTTCAACATTGGTTTTTATTAGCATAGGCAAACCTGTAAAAGTGCTGGTAACAGTAGGTGCACTAAACGGGTTAATACTACCCATTGCATTATCGGTTATATTAATTGCTGTTACAAAAAAACGCCTGGTCCATAATTACAAACACCCACTATGGATGAGTATTGCAGGTTGGCTTGTTGTAATTATTATGGCTTGGCTGGGTTTTAAAACCATTGTTGAAATGTTTGGGTAATGATTTGTTTCGGTTCCGGGTATTGGGTCCGATATTTTGCAGCCGTTGCAGCCTGCCCCGTCAAAGATTGCGGGGTCGCACAGCGTATACTGTGTTACACAATGCAGCCGAAATAAAACAAACTCACATTTAAGTTTGATGTAAGAATTAAAGTTCCAATTAAGAAACGTTCATGAGCAGCATAGTCAGATTCAACCTCCCTTATTTTTTGTTTACCGTAATGCTATTTGTCGTTGAAGTATTGATTGCCATCTTTACCCACGACCCGATTATTCGACCCTATGTTGGCGATGTTTTGGTGATGATGCTCATTTATTGCTTCGTAAGATCATTTCTAAACACCCCCGTTCTTGCTACAGCTTTATGTGCTCTGTTTTTTTCTTATGTTATTGAAACCTTGCAATATTTTCATATTGTAAACAAACTTGGGTTGAAAGATTCTTCCCTCGCCAGAACCGTTATCGGAACCTCGTTTGCCTGGACAGATCTGTTAGCTTATACAATAGGAATTGCTATAGTGCTATATGCAGAAAAGAAAAAATCAATACATACTCCTTTTACTGAAAACCGGTAATTTTAACGTCATCTCACAGGCTAATTAAATGAAGTTTCAACAATTAATTAAGGCAATAAATACAGCCCACCTCGGCTTACAAAGCAGTGCAGCAAAAGCCGTTAACAGGCATTTGACTGTTAGAAACTGGCTGATTGGTTATTAGATTGTAGAGTTTGAACAAAAAGGAGAAGACAGGGCTGCCTATGGTACACGCCTGAGAGGGGTCATAGCTGATAAAATAAAAATAAAGGGCCTGACCGCACCCGAATTATCAAGATGTCGACAATTCTACCAGGCCTATCCCCAAATCCTTGGGTTGATAACCCAACAATTGTATGATTTGTCTCCTCAAATGATTCTTGGATTATCAACCCAAGAATCTGAAAACGCCTTATCAAATGAAGAAGAAATTCACTTTAAGAAAGTTCTATTAAACATATCCTATACACATTTGACAGAACTAATTAAAATAGATGACCTGCTGAAAAGAAGATATTATGAGTACCTTATACTTACAACCCAACCAGCAGTTAAGGAATTAAAGAGACAAATACACTCTTTGTCTTTTGAGCGGCTTGGATTATCTAATGATAAAACAATTGCTTTCAAACAATTAAAACAAAAAATAGAACCCGCCACAACAAACGATCTTATAAAATCACATTATTTTTTTGATTTCTTAAATCTGCCCGCCTCTTCAATGATTGGTGAGGGTCAACTTGAACAAGCACTCATCGAACACTTGCAGGAATTTATAATTGAAATGGGCAGGGGTTTTTGTTTTGAATCAAGGCAGCAACGAATTCTGATTGGTGATGAATACTTTTTTATTGACCT
>JAJAYD010000009.1 GCA_026786345.1 Chitinophagaceae bacterium | reverse complement strand
TAATGTTTGTTGGTTTTAAATTCAGGCGAATGTTTGATGACCTCCACATTATTGTCTTTCAATATCATTTGTTCAACCGCCTCACTTTCATCCGCCAACAAATGTGTCAGATTTAGATTTTCCTCTTCTCTGAAATAATTAAAATTTAAATCCTTATAAGCGGATGTAGCATAATAGGCACCTTGAATAGGTTCTATTACCCCGTCCTCATACTCCATGTTATTGGAGAAAATCATTAGCTGGGTAATATTTGCAAACCGCTTGAATTGTTTATTCTTATACCTGCGATTAATCCGGTAACGTTCTTCCAGTACACCTTGTTTGTTATTCGGCTTTTTTACTTCAATAAAAACCAGGGGCATGCCATTGATCAAAACACTTATATCGGGTCTAAATGATTCATCACCGTTTTTGCAGGGAAGTTCAGTAGTTACGTGAAATCTATTGTTATTAAAATTTGTAAAATCGATGAGCTTAATGCCTGAAGTGGCAGTGAGGGCTTTATAAAAATCGCGGCCCAAATCATCGTAATCCAGCTTGAGGCTAATCTCCTGTAAACAGCGCTCAATTTCTGCGGCATCTACGCCCTTATTAATTCGTCCTATACTTTCTCTAAAAATCTCAGGAAATATATTGCTCTCTTCAAGTCGCAGAGAATGCTCATTACGATTTATATAGGTATAGCCCAACCTTGCCAGGTGCAGTATCGCCGGAATTTTTACTCTTGAGTCTTCGTTGAAAGCCATGTGTCAAATCTAATAATGCTTTTACTAACCTTAAATATTTTTAATGTACTTATGAAGTTTATGATGCAGGAAAATTTGAATAAACCTTAATTTATCGCATCCCAATCGTTCGCTTTCAATAGTTGGCCTTATACTGCTCACGGGTAACCCGGGCGGTCAGATAAAAAGGGATCGGGTATTGGTTTGGCTATTTGTAAAGAATTTGTAGACGCAATGGGTGGAACAATATGGGTAAAAAGTAACATTGGCGAAGGAAGTACTTTTGGCGTTAATCTTCCTGTAAGCAATTGATTTAAATTCTACCGCAATTCTAAACCAAGGGTTTAAACAATATCAACATAAAATCAATTGTTACCAATCGTTATTTTTTGCGCATATAGTAACCTGAAGGCATTGTACAAAGCCTGGTGCCCAATGTTGGCGTGATCTTACTGCGGCAGATAATCAAAATACGCCTGAAGCTTACTGCTTTTTATCGTTCTTAATTTTTCTACCAATACGTTAGCATCCACTTCCTTAACCCATGGTATATCGCCAGGTGTTAGTCCTTCTTTTCCCACATTTAATTTTTTAAACAAGAAAAGAATATTCAATATCCACCTTGCTTTGTTTTCCTTTTTAAAACCTTTGTATTTTTTGTTCTTTTTGTTATCATCCAGCTCAGACCTCCACAGCACAGGTATCCGTTACTGCACTCAATCTTGACGTTCTCAGTATTCTCACTTTATCAAGCGACAGCTCTTGCGCTTCCAAAGGCGGACCAATTTCAAATGGAACACGTTCATAAAAGTTGTTTGGCGGCATTAGTTCGATTGATAAAACACTCAGTGATGCATTTTCATCAATGCCCAGGTAACGCAGTTTTTCCTGTACGTTTTTAAGATTGTAAAATCCGACGGCATAAGGCGGTGTGCCCGGCAAAAGCACCGGCGGTTCTGGCGGCGTAAAAGGTTTGCTCACATCTTCCTGTTCTTTTTTACGCTGATTGTATGCATTTATTTTGACCATGTCAGATGTAAAAGATGGTTTCAGCAACACCATCCGGTCAATAAGAATGTTTCGGTAATGAATGCCATCGGCCTGTAATACCTGCGCATAAAGGCATCCATAAATATCTGTTCTTGGAACAACCGGTGTTAGATTTCGGCCGTTAAAAAAAGATTGCGCATGGCGTGTGCTTACCAAAATCTTACCCCTGTCACGCACCGTACTTAACAACATTGGCGGTGCCGGATGCTGGACACCAGGTTGCCGCAAGGGCGAACCGAAGCGCCCCTGCGCTGTACACCATTTTTTTGGGTTGTTATGGCCTACCCGAAACTCGTAGGTAAAAAATCCAAACAAATCTTCAGAGTCGGGGTAAAGGCCCGGCGGCAAAGGCAGTAAAAAATGTACCGGCTTTTCTCCGGCGGCGCTGTTGGCGGCTGTCATTGGCTGCATGGCATCAAGGCCCGACTGATCGAATGGCTGCAGCGGCCTAACAATACGTATTGGTTCGGGATCAAGATTAATGGGCGGTTCAGATTGCTCCTTCAACAAATAAGTTTTCCAGTCCTCTTCCAGGTTCGGGTTGGCAGCATTAAACAGCCTTTGACTTCCATCTGCATTTGCTACCAGCGACGCACCCCTCAGCATATCTTCCGCCGCAAGCATCCGATCGGGCGAGTAGGCCAGTACCCTTCCAAAATATAGGTCATTCTCATCTGCCAGCGGCCTGTCAAATTCAACCCACAAATACCTGTTGCGTATAGCAGTTTGCGAATACTGGTTTGCAATCAATTCTTCATCGGCACTGTCTGCCGATAAAGCAATGCCCACCGAAACAATTTTCGGCACCTGTGCCGGCACCGTGGTAACAGGCAACAGTATGCCCAGTTTTTTATTGGTTGTTTCTGCATCAAACTCAAGATCGGTTTGCACGCCGCCTGCTTTAATTTGTTTAAACTGCGGCTCAATAAAATAGTTTACTTCAAGTGGTTGCGGAAACTTACCGGCAACGGGTTTGGGATCTATGGCATCAAAAAATATCAACCGGGTAAAAGAACGGCCCGGGCTATCCATTGCCTGCCAGTTTAATCCTTTTGTAAGAAAAATTCCTCCCAGTTCTTCTTTTGGCTGAAAGGCTTCATCGCCATCAAGTTTCCATTGCCTGAATACTTTAAAGCTATCGGGTTTTAGCAGATCCCATGTCCAGTCTCTATTCAAATCAAGCTGAATAACATTAATCCATTTATGATAAAAATCATCACGGCTTGAAAAAGTTATGGAACTGTGATCGGGCGAAACAGAATGATTTATTAAAGCACTGCAACCCATTTGTGTGCGTATATTATCAGAGCCTAAAATTGATCCGTTTTTATGCACCAATCCAGTTACGGCGGACAGCCTGTCCAGCAGGTCCAAATCTGTCTCATTGCCCTTGCCACGCATTTTTTGTTCTGTTCTTAACTGTGCTGTGATAGCCGGTTGCGGCAAAAAGAAAATACTGAGCAGTGGATCTTTTGCGTCTTTCAATAAAATAGCTTCTTCAAGTTTCACAGGATCCTGACGCAGAGTTTGAATAACAGGAATGCTGCTCTTTGATTCTTCCGAGCCGAAATAATCCGGCTTTTCTTTGGGGCAAAACGAGCGGATGGTAAGGCGGATATCACGTGCGGTTGGCAACAGCAAGGGACCATTATCGCTGTGTATATCACCAGCAAAACCCAGGTCTTTGTCAGGTGCTAAAAAGCGAATAAGGCTAATATCCTGGTACGAAAAGTTCAAATCAATCACATCATCAATACGGTCGTGATTTAATTCGTAAGCCGGAAAACTCCGCAGCGTTTTATACAAAAAAACAAAAGGTTCTTTGGGTGAAATTTTTTTTATGGCGTGATAAGAATCTTCGCGGTCCATATCCAGGCTTTTTATTTCTACAACAATTTCAACCTGCGTTACATCAGGGTCGGGCAGGCTAACCTCCCGCAGCCATTTTCTGTTTGGGGTAACTTCATGATCGGCTTTCATTTTTATCAGATGCTGCCTGTCAAGCAATAGTTCATCTGCTGCTGCTGCTGCCTGTTGATCTATATCTGTAAACATAATGGCAGGATAATTTAACCGGGGCCGCCCGATGGTTAGCGATTGCCCATTGTTTGCAATGGTTAATGCCGGAGGTTGCGGCGCCACAAACCGTTTAAATTTTTGAATAGCAATTTTGTGTTCGCCACGATTTAGTGATGTGGTATCCGGGCCCGGGCCACCACCGGAAATATCAGATAGCCGTACCCGGAAGGCATAAGTATTACCATATTTTAAATGCACTTTGTCGGCTACAGGTTGCTCGTACATCATCTTTGGAATATCGTCCGGGTTACCGCCTTTTTGCAAAACAAGTTCCCGTTTGGTATCATCCAACTGGTTCAGTTTTTCGGGCAACGGATCGGGCAAACATAAACTGGTTCCATTCCAGTTTGCAAAGTAGGCCGGCAGCCAGTAATCGCCCTTATCGCCATGTTTGGCGGGCAAAACCTGTACGCCTAATTCGGTATTGATGGAACCAAGATTGATGTTGCCTGCTTTTACTTCATCTGATCTTACTGACACTTGCGACTTCCATTTCAACTTTTTTTCCAGCACATCTCTATCAAGAAAAATATCATCGGCTTCGGCATCGGCCACATCTACCCGGTAGCGGCTTACCATCAAAGGTGTATCGCTAACACCAGCACCACTAATTTTTGCCTGCGACTGAAACCCACGGTTATACCATTCCAATACCTGTTCATCATCCCAGGCCAGGCGTATGCCCATGTCGGTTACAGGAGCCGTGCCATCGGCTTGTTCGCCCAGGTGGTTAGTGCTTACCGGCTGGCTGGCGTGTACGATCTTTGCAAAGCCATCATTGTATCGCAACAGCTCGTCAAAAACATCATCAAAAGTACCGGCGCCTGGTGCAGCACCTTCAACCGGAAAAACTACCGGGCTAAATAAGGTACGGCTGGTAGTAACGGCAGGAATCCAGGCAGCATAGCGCTGTATATTTTTTTCGGGCAAATCAGCATAACTGGTATTTTCTTTTATGTTGAGATATAGCCAGCCGCCATCTTTAAAGAACGCTGCATCCGGCAGGTTTATCTCTACATTTTGATAAAGCATTCCCAACTGCCGTGCCAACTCGGGTTGATGCAGACAGAAGGCCATCACCTGCGCCCAATTTACGGTATCACGGTCCGGGTCTTCAATTTTTGCAAAACTGTTTTCCTTCAGTGCACAGAAGTAGCTATCATCGGTAACGGCGCCCTGCCTTGTTCCGGCAAAGCCATAAGCTTTTCTATACGCCTCCGGCAGGTATTTTTTAATGGCGGCAGGGATTATTTTTCTTCCAAAATTTTCATTCGCACTTATTTGAAAAAAGGAACCTACCTGCGTAAACAAATCTTTACGGTCGGCATTTACTTCGCGTAGCGAAACTTCTGCAGGCGAATATCTTTCGTCGTGTGGTTGCAATAACGGCAACTGTTCATTGTCTTTTACCAGAAAAGCATCAAACGCAATAGCTGATTCAGAAAATGGAACAGCACCAGGCACCAATGGCAGCAAAGGACTAAACCGGGGCATGACAACAATATTGCAAACTAATTTTTTTTCGTCCGCATTAATAACGACGCTTTGTGTTAGCGGAAAGATGAAGAGTTTTGTTTCTATATTATTCATAATAATAGGGTTACTGTTAACTCAATTTTATTTTTTCTGTGTATCGTTTCGTAAAATCATAGCTAATGACAAAGGCAAGGCTTACATCAAGGGAGAAGATCATCTCAAATACGGCATGCATACTTTTATCGGCCGGATTATTCTTGCTTTCAACCCCTGTACTGCCCTCTATCTGTATTGCAACAATCAGCAACCCACCGGCAAGGGATAACACACCTCTCAGCATCTGCCCGGCCACGGCGATAAATCTTCCGGAACTAATATCGCCGGTGAGACTGAACGAACGGGTGATGGATGCTAAACCCACCACGGGCAGGTCAACAATTACGGTGGCGCCAAAGCCAAACGTAAAATCAAACTGTGGTTTGGGATCGGTAAGATCAACATAAGCTTTTACCTTGGTAATACCTACGCCATAAGCTGCTGCAATACCAATCGTAATCAACTGTATTTGTATCATACCCTCGAAGCCAAAAACGGCACCTGCCCCTGGTTTTATCAGGTTTTTTGGATCGGGACTTAGTGAAAGATTAAAAAATACACCCAGCAACAGGCTTGCTTCAATAATGAGCGGCGGCGGCGTGGCCAGAGTGATTTGTTCGGTGCTGGGAAATTGAATAACGGGTATGCGTTGCTCAATGCTCATCTTGTAGTTCCAGCTATCGGGACTGTTTCCCATTATTACCTTTAAGCTATCAGCAAATACATCGCCTTTTAATGCTAACGTACCAAGAACCTTCAAGATGTCTTTTACTGCATTTAGTTCAGGTCCTAATTCACATTCCGGTTTTTCAAACACCGGGTCACTGCCAGCTTCAGAACGAAACTGGCCTCTCAAAGTCAGCAAAGGTTTTATAGAACCAAGGTTTACTACAATTGCAACATCTTTATTTACTGTCTGCCATTTTTTTCTGGCGCCATCAACAGCATTGTCAATTGCATCACTACTTAGATCAACCTTAAACTCCGAAGTATTTTTTTCTTTTGATTCGTATGTTATGAATACCTGAAAACCCGATTCGTCAATCAATTTAAAAACCTTCGCATTTGGATCGGGCTGGCTTAATTGACGAGGGATGAACTTGTTTAGATTCTGTGCTCCGGCAAATAAGGAATCGTCAAATTTTAGCCCGCTTCCATTACCGGTTATATTCAATGCTCTTACGGCATCAGGCAACGACAAAGTATCGGCAAGGTTTGGGAAAATAGTCTTGCCTTTTAGCAGCCTGAATGCATCTGCCAGGTCAGGAACCTCGGTAAATATTTGTTGTTTGCCTTTGACAAATGATGGACGCCTGAACAACAATTTTTGGGTGCCGGTTGTCTGTAACAAACTGTATTGAAGTAGCGGCACGGCATTCAAAGCATATTTATCAATTTCAGCCGGATCGCCAAGGCAATGATTTGAATTGGCAAACTCAGTCTTTCTTGCTCCCGTTGCTGAATTAATACTAAGCAAGCCATTGCGGATAAGGGGTACCAGTTCTGATTGAATAAGCGGAACAATATCTTTTGATGGCAGGCATTTTACAACTGTCCAGGAGCCTTCTTTCGGAAGTTCTATCGTGCCACGCACTGCCACCACAAAGGATGGTATTGGCTCGTTGCTTGCTGAAACATCTACCCTTGTTATCTGCATACGCTGGCCGGTACCTGCTATATTCATGATGGCATTTACCGGCCCACCCAGGCTGCCACCTACTTTTGGATTGTTGATTAGTTGTTTGAAAGGCAGCGGCTTAAAGAGTTGCGCTAAGGTTGTTATATCTGTAACCAGGGCCGGATCAGCCAGCATTACATAACCAAACTGCCCTTTCGAATGCACCCGTGACTTTGTTTTACCCGTGTTTTGCACACCTCCTTTAATTATATTTTCTATCTCTATATCGCCATTAAAATAAACGCCGGAAAACAGCAGCGGCTTACCCGGCAAACCGGGGAAAGGTATATCCATGTCGTTCGGCAATTCTCTAATTTCAGTTACATTGTAAATACCCGTTACCAATCCAGGATGAAAATTATATGGATTTACCTCTGGTATAAATCCAGGCTTGTTTGAAAGAAAATTAAATTCGCCGGGGCCTTGTGCTATCCAGCCAGAATCTCTGCGAATTACAACGCCGGAATTTTTTCGTTGTATTACAATAGAACGCACCACCGGTACGCCCCAGGGAAACAGGATGCTTTTTATCTGTACTACTTCATGCGCCGTTCGTCCAATCAGCACATCAAACTTTACCTGGTTTACCCGGCCGAAATTGGCCTGGTCGTTTTGCCAGTTACTAAATATGCTGGCGCCATATCCTGAAAAATCAATGCGTTGCAATGGCACTTTTGCAGAGGGTCCGTTGCTGAATTCGGAAAATGATTTTGTTATATCGGTTCCAAGAATAGAAGGAATTCCATTGTTAACTTTTGGCAACAGCCTGGCGGATCCAATAAAATAAGGTGCAGGGGTAAAGGCAGGTTTTATTTTGGGAGGCACTATCGGCGTGGCTTCAATTTGCAATTGCATGGCGCCGTTTAGTTCACCGGTTTTTTTTCCGGAAAACGCAGGTTCATTTTTAGCAGCGGATGCACCCGGTTGACCCACTATTTTACCGGGGTTAAAATACGCAAAAGCACAAATACCGAAAGGCAACGTAAAATTTGCGGCGGCCGCCTGTGGTTTTTCGATGTTGTTATATGCGGCAATTATAAAGTCGTATAGGTTTGATGGTGTAAGGACTACTTCTCCTTTTGAGGCGCTGGAAATTCTTGTGGGATTACCGTTACTGTTATAAATAATAATCGGAAAAAGCCCGGGTTCTTTCACCGCTGGATTTTCAATCTTCATAACGGGCTCCCATTGAATATGCGGAAGTGTAAACAACCGGCTCATGCGTCCCGAACTTACGAGGTCCATATCTTTTATGCGGAAAGGAAAGCGGGCAGAGAAGCCGAGGCTCTCAACAAACGGTGTTTTATCGTCGGGAATTTTATCCGAAAAAGATACACCCCAAAGATTGGCACTCCCCGAAACATCCAGCAGGGAGCGGTTTCCCGGCAGGGTTTGCAAAAAACCATAGGCGCCCAATACGTTTTCCGGATCAATATCTTTCAACTTTGCAAGATCGCCTTTGAGCGAACCATTGCCGGCTTCTTCAGGTTGACAAGGATGGCTTGTCTGTCCTAATCGCTCAAACAATTCAGTGTTAGTTACAACCCGGCCTGCCACTTGTTGATTTATGTTGAATTCGACACTCAGTGTATTTTCCTTCCACTGTACTGCCGCGGTAACGGAAAACAAAAACTGATCATTCAATGTATCCTGCCCTGTTCGCCATAATTCATTAAAACGAAAAAAATCCTGGTCAAAAAATAAATCCTGGTTGCTGAGGTAGGGATCGGGTAAAGTATTGGTTAAACGGTACACGGGAAAGCCCGTATATAAAAAACCCTGGCTTATGATATCATTCACCTCTAATTTTCCTTCAAGAAAAATATTGACAGGATTATCAACAGTAAGTAATGCATTGCTGAGGCAAAGGCTTTGCGGTATCCTTCGTTTTTTAGCCTGCCCGGCAGGTGCAGGCCGGCGGCTCCCAATAACTAGTACAGATGTATTGCCTGTGATTTTCAGGAATAGGGCAGCCCCTTCATGGCCTGATATGTCGAAGCGCTTTTGAGCGGTGTTTAAGGGACGGTCTACCCGTGCCGAAATGTTTACAGGTAGAATAAGTGCTTCCATATCCTGGTTGTCATCCAGGCACATTCCTTCGCCGGCAGGCATAGGCTTTATCGTTATCAAACTATTTGTATTCGCATCTGCAGTGCCCTTCCACATTACCAATTGCTGCTTTATCCGTGGCGCTGCTGCATAAGTATATTTAAGATTAATTCTTCCGGGCCTCACAAGCATTAGTAATTTACTAATAGTAAGTTTTCCATGTTCAAGTCCCGGCCAACCAAGCGTTATTCCATCCTTGCCCCTGAATCCAAGGTATCCCGAGAAAATATTCATTCCCAATGCAGCGGTGGCTAAAGAATTATCCGTATTTACTACCGGCAAATACCAACCCGTATTGGTAAAAGTTGCTTTGCCATCTAACTGAAATCGCTCTTTATCATTTTTGACGCTTTCCCACAAATCTTTATTGGCAGATAATGGAAAATGAATCAAATCTTCAGGCTCAAGATAGACAGGGTTAATGTTTGCACTTTTATTAAATTCAATGCTATCGCCATTTACATTGATAGCAGATTTATTGAAAGATTTCAATGACCATTTTGTTCCTGTAAATGACAAAACAATTTTATCGGGATAAGTAGCTTTTGGTTGGGCGTTATTTTCAATACCATTATTGAATTTGTCAAATGGTTCAAAACTAATTTTAAAGGCTGTTGATATTACTGACACAATTCCTGTAGCAAATACTTCGGCAATAGTTGAAAACGTGATGTCGCATTTTTTTGCCCTGATGCCTGCATACTTTTTATCACCCTTCGCATTCACCGTTTTGGCTGACACCCAAATGGTGCAATCGGCAAAACTTAATGTGGTTCGCCGTCCTGCAGTTGGCAATTTATCTCCGGGTGCAAGTGCAATGATGAGGGCATCCTGCATACCTGCAACCTGAAATTTTACCTGAACCGGCATCCGAAAGAAATCAAACCAGCCCTTTTTTGATTGAGCATTAATGAAAGGCCCGAAAGAAAGTTCCGGTTCAAGAAAGTTTTCGATGCTTTCTTCAATGCCTGCTGTTACGGCCATGCTCCGTTGGCGTAACCAAAATACAGGATCATCTGGTTTTCTTGTTGCCTGAGCTGCTATAATTTCTTCACTGATTTTTTTGAGTTCGCCGGTAACACCATCAGGCAGTATAGTTGATTCAAAACTGCGAAATTGCACACTTGTATTTCTAATTTCAAACGAAGGCTGAGATAACGCCTGCTTTAATACATCCTGGAATTTTTCAAAACCTGAAGCGTTGTCCTGTGGTTGTAATTTCAACGGTGCAAGTAAACGTGTCAAAAGTTCGAGAATTTCATTGCTTGACATGATGAGTTAATTAAGTAGAGAAGAAAAAATTAGTTATGCCTGCTTATGATATAATATTAAATGTTAGCAAACAAGCTTAAAAAAGCTATGGTCCAAAAATCTTTATTATGCAATAATTTGACTGTAGCTGAAGTGAGATGACAGGGCCGGCTTGTCTCATTTCACCAGATATTTCTAATACACCAAAATACTGATGGTCCGCCTTGCAGCAGGCCGCCAACTATCCTGGTGTTTCATCCGGATATTTGTAAAATATCCTGTAATCGTTTTAACTCCTTTGATTGTTATCCCCTTTGGGATAATGGTTTCATTGCCCATAGCATCGACAATGTTCTTAACGAGGGTAATTTTTTCAATTGTTCTTTCAAAGGATATAAATTCAATTTTACCGACCCGTATTCTTTCTATTATTTTATCAAAATTTACATAGGTATCTTCCTGGTTATGCAAAACAACCTGGGGGATAATAATTTGTATTATGTATTGTATCGCCTTTCAATATAGCGACCGCTTCCACGCTGTAAAGCTTACGTAGTGCTGCCTCGGGGGTTAGCAGCACAAAAGAAACAAAGTGGTTTAGCGCAAGGGAAATGATCAACACGGAAATGATCACCATTTTTTTCATAATAGGAATTGTAAAATATTGAATAACTAGTTGCAGCCGATGATAAATTTAAGTACATAGTTTGTTTGTTCAAAAAAAATTCAGGCAAAATCTTTGATTTGTTGATTCCTTGCGCACCTGCTTTTCCTGACTGGCTAAAAATATCTGTAACAAGCAACGTTAGTATTGAAAATAGAATAATAAATCTCAAACTTATTAAGTAGTTGTTTAAGGATGCCTTTAAAAGATGGGATCGCCGCTTTCGTCTATGAAGAGATATGTTTTGTTTTTAGCGTGCATTTATTATTTCATACTCGTCAATTTTTTGACGAAGATTTCTACACCTTCGCCATCATACTAAAGACTTAAAACTTTAGTACACTCTTCTCCAAATTGCGATATGATACGCACCGCAAAGTTTTTGATCCTTGCTTTTGATTTCTAATGGATGTGATATGTGTCTGTATAAAACGACCCAACACCTCGACATCAATTCTATATTAGATGTTTTCTCTACTTTCTTTTTAATTCCCTCTTTGGCAAGATTGTCATCCTTTTCTCCATTTATCAAATTAGGCTTTAGTCAAGGTTACCTTCACAATCCGTGTCACAATGCAGGGTTAGGTTCGTCGTATGGATTATTTTAAATGGGATTATCTGAAGCCATATGTTTTATAATTCTCAACAATCCTAAATCAATATGTTTCGAAAAACTTTGTCAATAGCTACCCAACCAGTTGATTTCAATAATTGGTCTTCTACAGGTCTTTCCCGGTAAATATAGGCAAAGCCAAATAGCGGTTTACCGATGAACGAAGCCCCGCAAAAGGACGGGGTAGACTGTGGCAACTATGTAAAATTCTTATTCTTCAGTTCGTATCACAAAAGCAACTGCAATATTTTTTATGCAGCAAGAAGTATGGGTAATCAATTTAAAGTTGTTCATCGTCTTTGTTCGTTTCAGACCGTAGTCTGTCTTCTTCTTTTAAAAGTTCGTTTTCCAAATCGCTTATATTGGGCAATGATGATTTAAGTACCTCCGGAATGGCTTTGCTTATCTGGTAATCTGAAACACCGATAGGATGACTATACCCTTTGAGTGCATATTCTGCCAGGACTTCGTTTTTTCCCTTGCAAAGCAACAGACCGATGGTGTCTCGGTCCTCAGCGATCTTTAGTTTATCGTTTACTACGTTTAAATAAAAGTTGAGCTGTCCTGCATCGCCGGGTTTAAAAGGTCTTGCTTTCAGTTCTACCACTACGTAAGCATGCAGGCGGGTGTGATAAAAAAGCAAATCCACAAAGAAATCCGTATTACCAATTTCAAAATGCACATGCCTTCCTAAAAAAGCAAAACCTTGTCCCAGTTCCAATAAAAATTTGGTGATGTGCGTTGCCAACTGTTCCTCAATATTTCGTTCATCGGCTTTTTCTTTTGCCTGCACAAAATCAAATATATAGGGATCTTTAAAAAGATAATTGGCAAAATCTGTTTGTGCCGCTGGTAGCGTGCGCTGAAAATTATTTATTTTTTTTGCTTTCACCTGTCTTTCAAATAAGCCGCTTTCTATTTGCATTGCAAGCACATTGCGACTGATGCCGTGTTCTATGGCATGCAGCATGTACCACAAGCGTTGCCCTGAATTTTGCACTTTATCTTTTAGTATTACATGATGCGACCAGCTAATACGGGCTACTATTGATTGTAGAAATACTTGTTCGGGTAATTGTGCAACAGGTTGTTGCGCAATTGCATGTCCTGCATTTTCAAGGTGAAGTAATTTCGCAACTGCTTGTTGCGAAATTGATTTCATGCCGGTTAGCTCTTTTTCAATTTGACTGAATTGTTGCAACAGAAAAACAGGGTAGGCTTCAGCAAATTGCTTCATATACAAAAGGTTTCTTGGAGAAAAACCTTTAAGCGATGGAAATTCCTTTTTTAAATCAACAGATAATTTATTGATGATTTTAGCACCCCAGCCTTCTGCCTGTTGATTTTGAAGAATATACTGTCCCATTTGCCAATACAGCAAAAGCATTTGCGAATTGGCAGCCATAACGGACTTTAGCTGCGCTTCCCGTACTTTGATTTTTATTTCGGTAAAAAGCTCTTTATAGTTTTGGTATGACATGTTATTCTATAAATGTTTCGCTTAAAACGATACAAAATAAAAATTCCTTTTCGTTGGGCTTCTGCAAACATCTGGTCAACGTTTATCCCAACAAGTATTTTTATTTCCCTGACATCTTTCAAATAAGGCTGCAAGGCAAAGTAACCTGAAGACCTGAAATAGCCAACACAAGCATGAAAGGCTTAGAGGTCTTTCATGCTTGTGTATGATCTCTTTGAATTTATCAAATAGATTTCTCTCTTCTCCGTTTGTAAAAAAATGTATTGCCATTTATTCTTCTATATCAATATATTTTCAAATGCTTTGTCTGTTGCATCCCAATCGTTCGCTTTCAATAGTTAGTCTTCTACTGTTCTTCCGGTAAATATATGCAAAGCCAAATAGCGGTTTACCGACGAACGGAGCCCCGCAAAAGGGCGGGGTAGACTGTCGCAGCTATGTAAAATTTTTGTTCTTCAGTTCGTACCACAAAAGCAACTGTAATATTTTTTATGCAGCAAGAAGTATGGGTAATCAATTTAAAGTTGTTCATCTGCTTTATCCAGTTCAAACCGTAATCTGTCTTCTTCTATAAGTTTTTTGAGCTCTTCTTCTTTGGGCAAATACAACAAATACTTACTGGCAAACAGGTTGTTCTTATCATTAAGCACGGAATACTTTACAATGGTTTCGTCTTTCTCCGAACACAATAAAATACCACTGGTGGGGTTGTCGTCGGCGCTTCGTTTCAGGTCATCGTACATGCGTACATACATGTCTATCTGCCCAATATCCTGGTGGGCAAGCGTGCCGGTTTTTAAATCAATAATTACAAAGCATTTGAGCAGATAGTTATAAAAAACAAGGTCTATAAAAAAGTCGGAGGTCTCGGTAACGATATGCTGTTGCCGGGCTACAAAGGCAAAGCCTTTTCCAAACTCAAGCAGAAAATGCTAAATGTGGTTGATGATGGCAGTTTCAATAGAATGTTCGGTATTGTGCGTATCAGCAGGCAAACCCAAAAATTCAAAAATGTAAGGGTCTTTAATCAGGCTTTGGATGGTTGGTGTTGCACCTGTTGATTTCGGCTGTTGCAAAACTCTTTCAAAGGCAAGGC
>JAJAYD010000008.1 GCA_026786345.1 Chitinophagaceae bacterium | reverse complement strand
GTGTCCTTGTCTTTTTTAATGGTGTTGTTTACTAAATAAAAACCAAGCAGGGCAAGAAAGATGCTGGTCATCATGGCCGTTACATATCCAATCCAGGCGCTATTGTTTTCGCCTATATATTTCCCAATTTTAACCGTAGTGTAAGCCGCACCCGCTGCGGGAATAAATGCGTAAGCCATATACAAACTGATAGCGAGTGTAATAAGGAAAGCATAACTTCTTGTCCTTTGCCGATAATCGCCTTTAATAATGCTTATATAATTATTCATTTTACGCATTATTTTTTGTGAGGAACAAATAAGCATCTTCAAGTGATGCGGTACCGGCAGTTGAACCACCCACAGGGTGATCGCTTATATACCGCAGCCTTGTATTTTCTTTTTGCCTAATACTGTTTACTACCAGATGTTTTGTTTTAAAATCATTAACGGCGCTACTTTCCATTACTGTTTCAAACACTTTTCCTTCCACTGATTTTATTACATCGGGCTGTGTGCCTTTTGTAATAAACATACCGCCTTTCATAACTGCCACTTCATCGGCAATAGTTTCTATGTCGGAAACTATATGCGATGAAAGGATGATGATGCAGTCCTGCGCCAGGTCGCTTATTAAATTGCGGAAGCGGACCCTTTCTTCAGGGTCGAGGCCAACGGTGGGTTCATCAAAGATTAAAACTTTTGGATCGTTGAGCAATGCCTGTGCAATGCCGATGCGTTGTTTCATACCACCACTATAGGTGCCGATGGGAAGTTTGGCTGCTTCAATAAGATTTACTCCTTCAAGCAACATTTCAATCCGTTTGCGCAGGTTGGGGCCACCTACTCCTTTCATGGCTGCGATGTATTCTAAAAATTCATAAGCATTCAGGTTGGCATACACACCAAAATCCTGCGGCAGGTAGCCGAGTATTTTTCTTATATAATTGGGTTCTTTTACAATATCATGTCCATCCAAACTAATGATTCCCGAACTGGGTTTGCTGATGGTGGCAATAATTTTCATGAGCGTCGATTTGCCTGCACCATTAGGACCAAGCAAACCAAGGATGCCGTTTTCTATGCTGAGGGAATAATCCTTCAACCCCAATTTTTCTTTACTGTATTGTTTTGAAAGATGCTGAATGGACAGTATCATGTAGACAGTTTAACCTGTAAAATATAAATATTTTCATAGTAGGAAACCCAACAGGACGAAACGGAAAATTTCTTTACTCTTTCAATTTCATTTTTACCATGCCATATATCATTTCAAAATTAAAAGCACCATCCCAGGCAAGGTTCAGGTCTTTTAAAGGATTTCGTTCTTTCATTTTCTCTATCGAAAGATTATTTTCAATTCCATTTTTAATCCGGCTTACTACGGTAACAAGCATATCCCTGTAAGAAATAAGGTCGGTTTTGTAGGATATTGGGCCATGTCCAGGAATAATTTTGGTTGAATCATTTGTATAATTAATCAGCATATCTATTGCTTGAATCATTCCATAAATATTACCTCCATTATTATCGTCAATATATGGAAAACCATACCGCACAAAAACATCTCCAGTATGTATAACATTTGCATCTATAAATTCAATGAATGAATCTCCATCAGTATGTGCATTTTTTACATGGTAAACTTTTATTTTTTCATTCGGTTCATTTAATGTGAGTGAATCACTAAATGTAATAAATGGCAATGCCTCAAACGGATAAGCTTTCTGCACAAGGTTGGTTAAAGAAAGTACCTGTTTCTCTTCAAGTCTTTTGCGGATGTTATCATGCGAAATAATGATGGCTCCCTCTTTTCCAAATACTTTATTCCCATCTGAATGGTCATAATGAAAGTGTGTATTTAAAACATATTTTACAGGCTTATTGCTTATTGTTGCTAATAATTTTTTAACTTTTGGTAATAGCTCAATCCATTGGTCATCTACTAAAACAAGTCCATCTGGATTTTCATAGATGGCAATATTCCCTGCTTCGCCATCACTTAAAATGGCATATACATGACTTGAAAGTTTAACAAGCGTATCCTTAATATTTATTAAGGTTTTCCTTTTTTCATCTATTTCATTTTTTTCCTGGGCAAATAATTGTTCCCCATTCAAAAAAATAAATAGTATGAGTAATGAAAATATTTTGAGGCAGCCTGGGCAGTTGGTTGATTTATTTTTACGCATAAAACAGGTTATTTATAATTTAAGATTCTTAGTGTTGTATTCTAACTTCTCTAATTTTTTTCTTGATGTTGAAACAGATGCTGTTTAAGGTGAGGTACAACATACAAACTTTATTATAACGCACAAAAGATAACAGCTTAGCAAAGGCAGAAAATTTACTTTCTGCTACTTCACTAAGCTGCTGTTTATTAAAGAAAATTTTCAGGTGCCAAATTCGTCAACCTTGTTTTTATATAACTGTTGTTGTACGCATAGGGCTTGGGTTTTTAGACTTTTCAGATTAATATTTCTGCACTACACGGTATACAAAACGCTCTACCTGGCCAACCACGCCTGATGCTGCCCGCCGCTGTTTGATAAGGTCTGAATTCCAGTAGGCTGCAGCTTTTGTAGAATCGTTAACCCCCACTACCACCACTACTTTATGATTATCATCTGCATCATACCCATAGGCCCTGTCGGTAAGACCATTTTCTGTCCTCATTTGCCTATCTGCCTCAAAAGAAGTCTTCCATGCATCCCAGTCTTTTACTGTAAGGAAAGTCATAGCACGCAGGTCCGACATATTGGGCGACATGTCCTGGTAGACGACTGTGGTAAAGTTATATTTTGGCGTGCCTGTAACATAGCCTTTTTGTAAGGCAGATTGAAGCGAGGAGCTTTTCGTAAAGGCTTTGGCTTTTGCCACATCATCTGCTTTTAATGCTACCATTATTGTGTTAGTATCTTCTACACTGCGGCCCAGTACATAATTGTGAATACCATTGGCGCTGCGCATAGAATCCCGGGTGTCATACAAAGCCCTCCATTTTGCATAATCCGAAATTTTGTATCGGACAATAACAATGTTCTCCGGCGTAGTAACAATGCCTGATGGGGCTGATGTTGGCTCCTTGCTCATTGTGTCTGTGGTTGCAGTGCTGTCCGTTGAGGACTTGGTGGAAGTTGCAGCATCGCCGCATGAAAATAATAATTGAGAAAGGGTTGCGCATAAAAGCACAAACCGAATTGGCTGGGTCATTTTTTTTAAATTTTAGGTTATGAAAAAAGAGAAGGTGGTACAGGGGTTAGCCCTGGTAATATAGGTCGATTAAACAAGGAAAGGAAGTCTTTAGTATCGCATATTTTTTTGACCTGTCAGGTAGCCGTTTTGAAAGCTGAAGGATATTTTTTTACAACCAGCGGTATCATTAATGGGTGCATTCCAAATTGTCGTTTTTCTTTTTGTTGACAAACATCTGCACTTTGTGGATCGCCGGTTGTGTCATATTAATTCCGGTTTATCGGAACTCCCTTGTACCGCATCTTTTCATGGGGCCTTTTCTCACATTTTCTTGCGACAATTATATATACACCATCTTCAAAATTTTGACCTTCAACGGTTTGTGTATACTGCTTTTGTTGCGCTCAGAGCAGGAGGAATTTGGAATACACCCATCATTAATTGTCTTTAATAGTTCATCATAATATTTAATGAAATTTCTATCCCTCATATTAGCTTAGTAACAACCTACGATAACGTAAGCTTATCCTCACCAACGGAATTTGGTTATTAAAGTCCCATACAATCAACCTTCCTATTTTGATCTGTATGAGGTTTTAATGCAACCGGTTAAGGTAAATCAACCCCGGGCTTTCAAATACCACACCCAGTCTGGGTTCTCATTTGCCTCCGTAGTTGTCCTGCAAAACACTACGGAGAGCTGGGTGCTAATAAAGGCGGTGAAAAACAAACGACATTTAATGTAACATAGCACCTGCTTTTGAGTGAAGATTTTTTATTTTCGTTGGATACAGTGCAGGAAAATAGATTGCGCTTTCGTCAATTATTTTTAATTCATAATACATTAGTATGCTCAAATATACTTGCGGTTTATTCTTGATCATGATACTGGCTGGTTTTGAATTATTTGCACAAAAACCTGTACCAGTTCTTAAACGTAGCCAGAGTTTTTTTGGGTTACATTTTGATTTTCATGCAAACGAAACTGATAGTGCCATTGGCAAAACACTAACAGAAGAAATGGTGGATAGCATGCTCACAATGGTAAAACCCGATTTTATCCAGGTAGATTGTAAAGGGCATCCAGGTTATTCAAGTTACCCAACAAAAGTTGGTATACAGGCTCCGGGTATTTTAAATGATCCATTAAAAATATTTAGAAAAGTAACAGCAAAACATGGAGTGGCATTGTATGTACATTACTCAGGTGTATTTGATGTGCAGGTGTTGAAAAAACATCCGGAATGGGCAGTGATCAATGCAGATGGAAAGCCCGATGTTGAAAAAACATCTGTACACAGTAATTATGTTAGATCATTAATGATACCGCAGTTTAAAGAACTGATTAAAGAATATGGTATTAATGGAGTATGGGTTGATGGCGATTGCTGGGGAACAAAGCCGGACTATGGTTACGCGGCTTTACAAAAATTCACATCGCAAACAGGTATTTCAGTCATTCCATTTAATCAAAAAGACACAGGCTATTTTAATTTCCTGGAATTCAGTCGCAGATCTTTTATTGAATATGTACGTTCCTATGTTGACAGTATGCATGCCTTTGATCCCAATTTTCAACTGGCAAGTAATTGGGCATATTCGTCATTTATGCCACAGCCGGTAAATGTAAATGTTGATTTTCTCTCCGGCGATCTTTCACCCAATAACAGTGTATACAGTGCAGCATTTGAAGGTCGGGTACTGGCCGCGCAGGCTAATATGTATAATAAGCCTTGGGATATTATGAGTTGGTCTTTTACGCTCAACTGGAACAGGCGGGAAGTGCTTTCAAAAAAATCGGTAGTACAGCTAACCCAGGAGGCGGCAGAAATTATTGCTATGGGCGGCGGCTTTCAATGTTACTTTCGGCAAAACCATGATGCTTCTATCAAACCATGGCAAATACAAACCATGAAAGGCCTCGCCGGGTTTATGCGTCCACGCCAAAAGTTTTGTCAATATGCTAAGCCTGTTCACCAGGTAGCGCTATTGTACAGCAACGAAGCGCATAAACGTAACAGCAAAGTTGTTTATAACAATGATGGTTTGGATGGACTAAAAGGGATATTGAACGCTTTGCTTGATGGTCAGCAATCTGTAGAAGTGGTGATGGAACATCAATTGCATAATGCGATGAAAAATTACCCATTGATAGTAATCCCGGAATGGAATTTTTTATTGCCGGATTTCAAAAAGGAATTACTTGAATATGTAAATAGGGGCGGTAACTTATTGCTCATCGGCCCCGAGACAGTTCAATTATTCAGTAACGAGGCTGGAATAGTCGTTAAAGATACCCCCAGAAAAAATGTTGCTCAATACCTCGGACTTAATAATGAAATGTCCACTTTAAACGGGTTGACACTGCCTGTAGACTTAAAGGGAGGTACTCAATCTTTTGGCGCATTGTACAACAATGATGATTTAAGAAATCCGCACATACCTGCTGCTGCAATTGCTGATTATGGTAAAGGAAAAATTGCCAGTGTATTGGTGAACCTGGGAGAAAATTATAATAATAACAAAACTTCGCTTCAAAGATATTTTATTAACGAACTTGTTTCAAAGCTCTTTAAATCCCCTGTTGTAAAAGTGGAAGGCTCACAACTGGTGCATATTGCGTTGAATACATTAGATAAAAAAACAGTAGTACATTTTATTAATACAGGAGGTATGCATGCCGATGAAAATGTGTATTCCTACGATCAAGTCCCTTCGCCTGGTCCTTTAAAAATTTCATTGAAAATACCCAGGCCATTCAAAATTACACTGCAACCTTCCAACCGGGTAGTACCTTTTAAATACATAAATGGAAAAGCTATAGTAAAAATTGAAAGGCTTGATATTCATAATATGCTGGTAATAGAATAATGCTGGTGAAGCAAAAAAAAGTTTATTTATAGTGAGCATAATGAGGCTATTGAGCAGCTGTTACTTTGAGGCTTACCTTTCCCGTTTATTATTTGCCTCCAACTCCGCGCCCCGCAATGGCAGTTAAAGTGGGGCCGCTATTAAAATAAAGTTTAAACTTATCCAGGTAAAAGTTAGTCGATTACTTTTAATCGATCAATAACAATAAAAAAATCATACTGATTTGAAATTGGATTTTGAATCTGTCCGGTTATTTTGATTTTAAAAATAAATTAATATAAAATGGAAAGTTCTGATTACGATCAAATATTGGCTTACACCATACGGGTAGAACTGCTTAATGGTAAAGTGTTGTTGTTTCCTGTGGATGGAGATAACAGGCGAAGGGTAATGGAAATACTGGGCGACCGATCCGATGGTATGTTTGATGGCAAAGCGCTACTGTTTATATGGTTTGAATCGGTAAGGAACAGGATAGTAATGATCAATGTTTCTCACCTGGCAAGGATAACCTTCTTGTTTGATTTTGGTTTATATGAACAGAAGCCTGATGCCTACTATGACAACTTCAGGCAGTTGGAAAAGGAAACGACGTTAGAAAACATAAAAGACTCTGAGGGCGAAATAAGGCTACATGTAATTGATGATGAATATTTGCCACAGGTAATACTATATCATAAAGGTGTAGCGCCCGATGATCATTATAATGAAAATCCACTCACGTACGCTTCGCTGGAGACAGGTTGTCTTGCAGGTCTTGATTTGGAACTGGATGGAGATGTAGCGTTCCGGCAGTTTATTAACTTAATTGATAATGATGGTGAAGAAACATTTATTCCCTTAGATCATATTATAGTAATGGAGTTTGCCGGTGAACTTCTTGACATAGCGGATGATGGTATGGATGAAGAAGAGGAGGAGGAACCAGAAGGTGGGTTGGATTATACGTTTGAAGAAAAGGAGGAACTGGATAATTGGTTGAAGGAGAAGTTTGAAGAAAATGATGAACTGAATAATTGGTTGAAAGATAAGTTTAAAGAAGATGAGTTGTAATTTTATTGATAATGATTCTTGTGAGATGTTGATTTATTCAACAGCATTTCACAGTATTTTTTACTTTTAAATAAGTCGTTTTACCCCCGATACACAAGTAAACTTTCCGGGTTCAGTGATATGATTTACTTCAAAGGCGGGAATTTGAGTATCGGACGTCTGGACGTCGGGGTTTTAATGCAACCGGTAAATATATATCAACAGTAGGTTTTTAAATACCAGACACTTTTTGGGTTTTCATTTACCTCCGTCATTGTCCTGCGGAACACTACGGAGAGCTGAGGGTTTTCAGAGACCAGACGCTGTCCGGGTTTTCATTTGTCTCCTTAGTTGTCCTGCGGTACACTACTTAGAACTGGGGAAGACCTTCTTTACCAGCACCACAATTTTTTCTACAATAAAACCTACAAAAAGTCCACCAATAGCACAGGAAAGCGCCTTGGCAAACCAGGCCAATGCCGGCATTTCAGATAAAGCAACTTCTAAATCGTGTAGTAAATGAGCGGTAAACGGAATACCGTGGGCAATAATTTCGGCACCTACCCAAAGCATGGCTGCCGTACCTACATAGCCGAGGACAGTAAGGAAGTGCGGCATAAACTTTACAATACCACGACCTAATTTTTGCGTAGCAGTATTGTATTTATCCTGAGCCAGGTGTACACCAATATCGTCGGCTTTTACAATCAAACCAACAAAACCATACACTGCCACTGTAATAAAAACAGCTACGGCTAACATCACTATAATTTGGTTTACTATCGTCTGGCCGGTTACCTGGCTATAAGCTATAGCCATAATTTCTGCCGATAAAATTATGTCTGTGCGAACGGCACCGGCAACCCGTTCCTTTTCCAATTCCTCTGGCGTAATTTCTTTTACCTCTACATTTTCAACCTTTACATGGTGTTGCTTACTAAACATAGAATGTACCTTTTCGTAACCTTCGAAACATAGATAAGCACCACCTAACATTAAGATAGGCGTAATTGCCCAGGGGGCAAAGTAGCCAAGCAACAAGGCTGCCGGACTTAAAATAAGTAGTTTGTTGAACAGTGATTTTTTGGCTATCCGGTAAATAATAGAAAGTTCCCGCGATGGATCGAGGCCCACGACATACTTTGGTGTAACCGCCGTATCGTCAATAACAATACCCGAAACTTTGCCGGTCGTTTTTGCTATCTGCGAAGGCACATCATCTAAACTGGCGGCGCTTACTTTTACCAGAGCCGTAATATCATCTAACAAAGCAAAGAATCCTGATGCCATATTCTATAAGTTGGTTATTTGTTCCGTTTAAAAACGCTATACGTTTTTTTACCGGGCAGCAATTTAGGGAGCCTTTTTGAATAATTGTTTTTTTGAATTGTGTACGTGAAAAATGAAAACTTGCGGAACATCAGAGAGATTATGAGCATAGCAGTGCCCGGTTTTATGTGAAGAACAAATTAGATGCTTTTGTACATAAACATTATGAAGAATTAAGCTAAGGGTGTTTGTATTAGCAGCGTAAGAATGCCAGGGTCGCCGGGCACTTGCACATAAGCTAACAGAGGAGACCAAGCAGGATAAAGTATGTCTGCGACTACGGATCAAAAATAGAAAGCTTGATTGTATCGGGACTTGGATAACCGGACGTTGAGGTTTTAGAGAAGCAGTTTTAAGTAAATCAACCATAGGTTTTCAAATACCAGACACAGTCCGGGTTTTCATTTGCCTCCTTAGTTGTCCTGCGGAACCCTACGGAGAGCTGGGCAATGTCCGCCTATTACAATGCTTTGCCTGGATACTTTACTGGGAGTAGAAAATTTGTCTAATTAAACAGGTCTCCGTTTATAATAACGAAGACCTGTTTAAATTACAATAAAACTGAAAATTACTATAACGTTTTACGCCCGGTAAGCAGGTTGTAAATTATTGCGATAACAGCTATCACTATTAAGATATGGATGATACCCCCGGTGAAAAAACCACCGAAAAAGGAGATGGCCCAAATAATAATTAAGATCACTGCAATAGTGTATAATATGTTTCCCATGTTTAAATAATTTAAAAGTTAAAAAGATAATGTTGTTACGTTGTCCATGTTGGTTACTATATCTACAAAATTCTGCCAAAAAAAATTAGCTGTTAATAAGCCACTTAGGGGCATCGATGACAAGCTTTGTTTAAAAAGTTTTCTTAAAAACGGGGAAATTGCTACTCAAAGTTAAAATCTAACGTATGATCTTTAACCTTGCGAGCATTTTCGCGGGTGCCTTTCCCTACCCGGCATTACATAACTGATAATAAGTTATTATGCAATAGATGCGTTTGAAGATTAGGTGTGGTATTGCTTGTCTTTGCTTTGTGTCCTCACGAATTAGTTAGAGCAATTACCCGGTTGTCTTTCGTATTTCGCCTTTGAAGGTGTTCTTCACCTGCAAACTTTTCCTATCATCTTCGTCATGCCGGGGGTCTTCATCAGGTTACATCGCTGCTATCCGTATGTCTCCGACATCGGATCAAAAAATAGAAAGCCCGATTGTATCGGGACTTTGATAACCGGACATTAAAATCTTATAGCAACCGGTTAAAGTAAATCAACAGTAGGTTTTTAGATACCATGAGCAGTCTGGGTTTTCATTTGCATCCGTAGTTGTCCTGCGGAACACTACGGAGAGCCGGGCTAAAAAAGGTAACCACAGAGTACACAAAGAAAGAAGCACAGAGAAAGCCAGCGTTAAATCTTTGTGTCCTTTGTGAAAGACTCTTGTTTTTCTCTGTGGTTAATATCTCTTTCCAAAATATAATGTAGGGATGTAAAACCAACCCATTAATCCACCTACTTCACCTTATATAAAACATACGCAGTGGT
>JAJAYD010000007.1 GCA_026786345.1 Chitinophagaceae bacterium | reverse complement strand
TGGCAAAAACAAATGCTTTGGGATCGGTCTGGTATACCAGGTTTTTTAATTTCCGCAACTCAAGACGGGTGATTACGGTAAAAATAATATCCACATCGCTGCTTACCTCAAAGTTGCCGGGTAAAAATCCACGTTCACCTTTATACACAGTGATACCTCTACCCAACTCGTTCACCAATCGTCGTTTTATCATTTCGCTATTTTCGGATATGATGGTTACACCGGTGTACGCTTCGATACCCTCAATAACATAACCAATGGTTTGCGAAGCTGCTAAATATGTGAGAATGGAATACATAGCTACATTAAGGTCAAATGCCAAAGCGGCCACAGAAAATATGAGGATATTAAAACCAAGTATGATTTCGCTTATGGTAAAGCTGGTCTTCTTTAAGGTATACAAAGCCAGAATTTCAGTACCATCAAGCGCAGCGCCACCACGCATAGCCAGGCCACTGCCCAGGCCCAGGAAAAAACCGCCAAATACCGCAACCAATAATTTATCTTCTGTAACACGGATGTGTGGAAAAAAATACAGGCATATACCCAGTAATAGAATACCTACCGCTGTTTTTATAGCCAGGCTTTTAAACGATCCGAAAAAATTGGCAAGCAGTATCGGCAGGTTTAATAAAATGATGAGCAACGACAGGTCGATACCAAAAAGTTTGTTGACGATAAGGGAAATACCTGTTACACCACCGTCGTACACGGCATTTGGTTCCAGAAATCCTTTAATGCCAAATGCAGCAGTTAAAGCGCCTAAACCAATCAGCACCCAGTCGCTAATAGTGCTCATTAATTTGTGCCCATGCTCCTTTTCAGGAATTTTCCTGGCATTCAACAATTTCAGGTTTAGCTTTTTTTGCGCTGTATAATCTTTAATGGCTGCCGGAGTTGTAAAGGTATGTTGCTCTAAAAAATTGACCTGCTTGTCATGCCAATCTTCGCGGTCTTTTACCATTGCCAAATATTTGTACTCGTGGTATAACTTATCGGCCGATGCAAAATAATGATTGGTGCCCAGGTAAAACAAATCGGAGTCGCAAATAATGGACTGAGAAAGATTGACTGGTTTCTGTGGCAACCTGGTAGCCAGAATCAACTCACAAACAGCATCAATCTGACGGTTATCATATTCGAATTGTGGCAGGGTTTGCCTGACCATTGCGCAGGAAAGCTCTTCGTGGTTTTTATGTGTTGTTAAAAACCCTGAATCATGAAATAAGGCAGCAGTCTGTAATAGCTCCTTTTCCTCGCCTTGTATATGTTCTGCTTCACACAAATGCTCTACAGCCAGTATAACATCTTTTGTATGTTTTGCATTATGGTATGTAAGATGAACAGGCAGTTCCTGCTCAAGTTTTGGTGTTAAAAAGCGATAAGCCTGTTCGTATTGCATAAGGTGCACTTTAGTTGGGAGTTAAGTGTATCGAAAGAAATTAAGGTTAAGTAAAAGTATGTTTGGGCATAACAATTTACTGAAGATCACAATACCTACATCACACCGGCATATTGCTTACAATTATTTTCATAATCTCTCTCAAATCACAATGCCCCAAATGCTTTGACATGCCTTTACCGTTTATTATCTTTCACAAATTAAAAACAAAGTGTATGAATCCTAACAAAGCTTTATGGGAGAAAGGCGATTTTACCCGCATTGCAGCCAATATGCGTGACAGCGGAAGTGCATTGGTTGAAACCCTGGGCGTTACAAAGGGAATGCATGTACTGGACCTGGGTTGTGGGGATGGTACCACCGCCATACCTATGGCCAAACTGGGAGCCAATGTTTTGGGCGTTGATATTGCCTGCAATCTTGTTGATGCTGGTAATAGAAGAGCTTTAAAAGAAGGGCTGACCAATTGCCGTTTCCAGGTGGGCGATGCCATTGATTTAAACGAATTGAACGAACAATCGTTTGACCTGGTTGTAAGCATTTTTGGAGCCATGTTTGCCCCCAAACCATTTGACGTGGCACGGGAAATGGTTCGGGTAACGCGTAAAGGTGGCCGCATAGTTATGGGTAACTGGATACCGGGTGACCCAACATTGGTAGCACAGATTTTAAAAATAAGTTCTGCCTATACACCCCCACCACCCGAAGGTTTTATAAGCCCCATGCTTTGGGGAATAGAAGCTAACGTTATTGAAAGGTTTGAGCAGGCCGGTATACCAAAGGAGCATATTAGTTTTAAGAAGGACACCTTTACGTTTGCAGGAGCTTTAACCCCCATAGAATTTGTGGCTGAATTTAAAAACTATTACGGCCCAACCATGAATGCATTCGAAGCTGCCGAAAAAAACGGAAAAGCCGAAGCGTTACAAAACGAATTAGAGATTCTTTTCGAAAGTCATAACCAAAGTTCTAACGGTACTTCCATTCCGGCTACTTTTTTGCATGTTACGGTACAGGTATAAAATGGGAGGATGATTGCTTAAAAATTAATTTTTGATGGGGTATGAATATTGAAGAATTAAGAGCGTATTGTTTATCGCTGCCGGGGGCGGAAGAAGGCTTTCCGTTTGGACCTGAAACGTTGGTGTTTAAAGTGAGCAGTAAAATATTTTTATTGACGGGTCTTGACAATACGCCATTAAGGTTTAATGTAAAATGCGATCCTGAAAAAGCCATTGAGCTTCGCGAACAATACGATTGTGTTTTGCCGGGCTATCACATGAATAAAAAATACTGGAATACAGTTGTTATTGATGGCCAATTATCAAGGCATCAACTGGAACAACTTGTTCAGGACTCCTACAACCTGGTGAGTAAGAAAAGATGATTATACCTGGCCTACCGGAATGTGTATTATAAATGTTGTTCCTTCCCCCTCCTTTGTTTCCACTTTTATTTCACCTCCATGAGCTTTTACGATATCATAACTCAAACTTAAACCCAACCCTGTTCCTAGCCCTGTAGGTTTCGTGGTAAAGAATGGCTGAAAGATTTTATCTAATACTTTTTTAGGAATGCCAATGCCATTGTCATTTACAGAGATTTCAACTTTATCGCCTACTCTTTTTGTGCTTACTTCAACCGCAGGTTCAAATGTTCCATTCATTTGCTTCTTCTTTTCATTGACCGCATAAAAGGCGTTGTTGTAAAAATTCAATAAGACCCTTCCAATATCCTGCGACACCACTTCTATCTTACAAATGCTTTCATCAAAATTTGTTTTCATTAAAGCATTAAAATCTTTGTCTTTAGCTCTTAAACCATGATAGCTTAATCGCAAGTATTCATCAGCCAATGCATTTATATCTGTCGGTTCCTTTTTACCTGTATTGGCTCTCGAATGTTGCAGCATACCTTTTACGATTGCATCAGCACGCTTGCCGTGGTGGTTTATTTTTTGTTCGTTCTCTTCAATAACATTTGCAATGGCCTTTACTTCTTCAAGGTTGCCTTTATCAACTTCTGCTTTTAATTCTACAATCAATTCTGTATTTACTTCCGAAAAATTATTGACGAAGTTTAAGGGGTTTTGAATTTCATGAGCAATGCCGGCTGTGAGCTCTCCGAGCGAAGCCATTTTTTCGGATTGGATAAGTTGGGCCTGGGTAGATTTCAGTTCCGATAAAGTACTCTCCACTGTTTCTTTTTCTTTCCTCAGTTCCTTGGTCCGTTGTGCTACTTTTTCTTC
>JAJAYD010000006.1 GCA_026786345.1 Chitinophagaceae bacterium | reverse complement strand
GTTTTACAAATTAGGTCTTGGGAAATCAAAACCAATTGCAAATATTCCAAATTGGAAATGGGAAGGCTATGCGGAATACGTTTCCAGACAAAATACCGACCAAAAAGACCTTTCAAAAAATATTGCTCGTTTTCTTGCGACAAACAAAAACAATTGGGCAATATCTTTTGCAGACACCACAATTGCACCAAGAGAATATTACGACTATTGGACTTTGTTACAGTTTTGTATGGACATCAAAAAAATGACTTACAAACAAGTTCTTACAGACACAGCAAGTGAACAAACGGTTAGACAAGAAATGATGAAGTGGTTTAGCGGACGAGAATAAAAGCGAACGCACAACAATGGGTTTTGTGCAAGTGCGGCTTGACGTAGTAGCAATCGGCATCAGCAACGTAGCAGCATTTGTTCGGGCGGGACAAACATCGCTGAACATTAGTTCTTATTATTTAACTTTATCAAAAACCAAGCAGCGGTTCCGGGGTAAGCCTTCGACCAAGTACATCTTGTTTTCCCATTTAGCCCGACCTTATTTTGCTAATAAAAATTTATGCAAAAAAATGAAGTTACCCGTGAGCAAATGTTTTCCATGATTACTTCCTGGCAGCAAAGCGGACTTACTCAAAAAGCTTACTGCGAGCAAAATGGTATCCGTTATCATGTATTTCATTATTGGTACAAATGTTTCCGCAATTTGCAATCCCCTGCAAAGGATGAAGGATTTGTACCACTGAGCATACAATCTTCACAAATCATAAATGACTCATCTGCCCATGTTGAGTTGTTGCTGCCGGATGGAAAGCGTTTGTTATTCCACCAACCAGTCAGCAGCAATTATCTCAAAGCGATTATTAGTTAGTTATGCTGCATCTTTCATCTGCCATTAAATATTATTTGTACCGGGGTAATACCGATATGCGTAAAGGCTTTGATAGCTTAAGCGGACTGGTATCTTCTCACATGCAATTGAATGTGCTGAGTGGATCAGTCTTCATCTTCCTTAACAAAAAGCACAACCAGGTAAAATTGTTATTATGGGAAGGTGATGGCTTTGCTTTGTACTATAAAAGACTGGAAGAAGGCACTTATGAATTGCCTGTAACGGATGATAAAAAGGAGTGCTTATCTATCAGCAACCAGCAATTACAATTCATCTTGCAAGGCATATCTCTAAAGAGTGTACAAAGGCGTAAACGTTATCAACATTCAGAGGTGAAAAGTGGATAAAAAAATACTTCTTTTACCGTTATAATTTTTTTTCTTTGCTCTGTAAATATGCAGCAAGCCACTACCATAGCAGTTGATTATAAAAGCCTTTCTGATGCTTTACAACTACAGGTAATGCAGCTTACACTCAGAATATCACAGCTTGAAAAGATGCTCTTTGGCAGCCGCCATGAACGCTTCGTGCCCGATAATGGAGCAGTGGCTCAGCAGCTTACTTTGGGCTTACAGGCAGAAGCTATTGGTGAGCGCACCATTACCAAAGAAGAAGTAACCGTTACACGAACCAATATACAAGTAGAAAAGAAACCTCATCCCGGCCGTATGGCGCTGCCTGCAGATCTGCCTCGTGAAATAATAACCATAGAACCTGAAGGAGACACCACCAATCTTAAAAAGATAGGTGAAGAGATCACCGAGCAATTAGATATAACGCCTTCAAAATTTTTTGTTCGTCGCTTTGTGCGTAATAAATATGCACTGCCTGAAGGTGAAGGAGTAATCATAGGCAAACTACCTTCACAACCTATTGATAAATGCATAGCAGGACCCGGTTTGCTTGCGCAGGTTATCATTGATAAATATGTAGATCATCTTCCTTTATATCGCCAGGAACAACGCTTCAGCCGTGTAGGTATCACACTGGCTCCTTCTACTTTATGCAATTGGAAAAGCAGCGTTTGCAGCCTTATCACTCCATTGTATAATGCAATGGTTAAAGAGGTTTTGCAAACCAATTATCTTCATGTAGATGAAACAACTATTAAGGTATTGGATACCGATAAAAAAGGCACCACCCACCGGGGCTATTTTTGGGTGTACCACAACAGTCATCAAAAAATAGTCATCTTCGACTACCGCAAAGGAAGAGACCCGGAAGGTCCTTCAGAAATATTAAAAGCATTTAAAGGTCATCTGCAAACAGATGGTTACCAGGTATATGTTGAATTTGGACAGCGGGAAGGAATTATTCTCTTGCATTGTATAGCGCACGCCCGAAGAAAATTTAGTGAAGCACTGCAAAACGATAAGCCTCGCAGCGAGTATGTATTGCAGTACATGCAGCAGTTGTATGCTATAGAGGAGCATGCCCGCAACAATAAACTATCCTTCGACGAAATTTATAAATTACGCCAGCAAAAGGCTGTGCCCATACTTGAGCACCTGGGCAAATGGATGAAAGAAGCGTATGTGCAGGTAACTCCGAAAAGCAGCATAGGTAAAGCACTTGCTTATAGCATTGAAAGATGGAAAGCATTGAGCTTGTACACAAGTAATGGCATGTTGCACATAGACAACAATCCGGTAGAAAACAGTATCAGGCCAGTTGCCATAGGAAGAAAAAATTACCTCTTTGCCGGAAGCCATGATGCAGCACAGGAAAGCGCCATGATCTATTCATTGCTGGGAACTTGTAAAATGCACAAACTCAATCCGTGGGAATGGCTTAAAGACGTGCTGATCCGACTACCAGATCACCCTATCAATAAAATCAATGAGCTCCTGCCCCATAAATGGAAGCCTGGTACTTAACAACTTTTTTCCATAAAACATAGGTGTACTTGGTGGAAGCGATACGTAGCAATGGATGACTATAAAATATTTGAAATAATCAAAACAAAGAATTAGAAACATGCAAAGCGATTTAAAATTTTTTGTATTGCCTATTGCCTATTCTTCTTCATTGCCTATTGCCTATTCTTCTTCATTGCCAATTGCCTATTGTTCTTCATTGCCTATTCTTCTTCATTGCCTATTCTTCTTCATTGCCTATTGTTCTTCACTTGCCTATTCCCTATTGTTCTTCGTTGCCTACTGCCTATTTTTCTTCATTGCATATTGCCTATTGCCTATTGTTCTTCACTTGCCAATTGCCTATTCTCCCTCATTGCCTATTGCCCATTGTTCTTCACTTGCCAATTGCATATTGCCCATTGCTAATTAAATAGATAAAATGCTAAACAGATTAATTCAATTCTCCCTCCGCAACCGTTTATTTGTAATAGCTACAGCGGCATTGGTAATGGTATATGGTGTTTTTACATTTATCAATTTACCGGTAGATGTTTTGCCTGATTTAAACAGACCCAGGGTAACCATTTTTCTGGAAGCCAATGGCATGGCGCCCGAAGAAATTGAAACACAGGTAAACCTTCCGGTGGAAACCTCCTTAAATGGTTCGCCGGGCGTAGAAATAGTGCGTTCCGTTGCATCGCCTGGCTTAGGATTGGTGTTTGTTGAGTTTGGTTGGAATACAGATGTGTACCGGGCAAGGCAGCTTACGGCAGAAAAATTACAAACTGTTGAAATGCCTGCAGGCATAACCCCTGTTATGGGTCCCATTAGTTCGGTTATGGGGCAGTTTATGATGGTGGCTGTTTCATCGGATACCACAAGCGCTGCTGACCTTAGAACATTAAGCGATTTTGTAATCAGGCGCAGGTTAATGAGTGTAAAAGGCGTTGCGCAAGTGATACCCATTGGTGGCGAAAAACTGCAATACCAGGTTTTAATTTCTACCGAAAAATTACGCCAGTTTAATGTTTCTGTAAATGACATTGATGAAGCCCTGAAACTGACCAATATTAATAGCACCGGCGGATTTATAAATAATAGAGGCTCCGAAGTATTGGTGAGAAACGTTGCAAGAGCCAATACTTTGGAAGACCTTGCCAATACCGTTATTACTAATAAGAATGGATTACCCATAATATTAAGCAGCGTTGCAGAAGTAAAGTTTGGAGGCGCAATTAAAAGAGGAGACGGCTCGTTAAACGGCAAGCCTGCTGTAATCCTAAGTATAGAAAAACAGCCCAATGCAAGCACGATAGATTTAACTGCGGAGATTATTAAAGCGCTTGATGAAATAAAAAAATCCGTGCCCGCAGATGTCCACATTAACACAGATGTTTTTCAGCAAAAGCATTTTATCGAAAATTCTTTAACCAACGTAGAAGATGCTTTACGTGATGGTTTCATCCTGGTAATAATCATACTGTTTTTATTCCTGCTAAATTTTAGAACAACTATTATTACGCTTACAGCCATCCCACTTTCCCTCATCATTACCGCTATTGTTTTTAAAATGTTTGGCATTTCCATAAATACCTTAACTCTTGGTGGCTTAGCCATTGCCATTGGTGAGTTGGTGGATGATGCGATTGTAGATGTGGAAAATGTATATAGGCGGCTAAAAGAAAATTGGACTTCGCCGCAGCCGAGGCCATTGATGAAAGTAATTTATGAAGCAAGCAGCGAAGTGCGAAATTCTATTGTGTATGCTACTATAATTGTAGTGCTGGTATTTCTGCCTTTGTTTTATCTGCAAGGCATTGAAGGAAAAATATTTGCTCCGTTGGGCATTGCCTATATCACTTCTATTACCGCCTCATTGCTTGTGTCTCTTACCGTAACGCCTGCCCTTTGCAGTTATTTACTGGGAAAGAAAAAAAACCTGAACCATGTAAACCTGATGTTCTGGAAAAAGAAAGTAAACCAGGATACTTTTGAAGAAGCCGAAGCAAACAAACCTCTTGGAAGCACAACTGAAGAAGAAGCGTTGTATGCTTCATCTCACGATGATAGCGCTTTGGTTAAATGGTTAAAACGGCAGGATATAAAACTGCTTAAACACGGTTTGAAACGTACAAAGCTGGTAATTGGTATTGCTATTGCATTAATTGTACTTTCTATGTCAATCATCCCGTTTTTTGGAACGGAATTTTTACCTCCTTTTAATGAAGGAAGCTTTACCATAAACCTTGCATTGCCCGCCGGCACATCGCTTGAAGAAGCAAATAAAATTGGCAGCATAGCAGAAAAGCAAATTTTAAAAGTACCCGATGTACAACTTACAGCCCGTAGAACAGGAAGGGCTGAACTGGATGAACATGCAGAACCACCAAGCAATTCAGAAATTGAAGTTGCATTGAAGCCTGGAAAAATCAGGGACAGGCAAGTAATATTAGCCGACCTCAGGAACCAGCTAAATGTTTTAAGTGGGGTTACTGTAAATATTGGTCAACCAATTTCTCATCGCCTCGACCATTTGCTGTCAGGTGTAAGAGCACAAATTGCAATAAAGATTTTTGGTAACGACCTTACAGAATTGCGTAACGATGCAGGTCGTGTGCAAAGCATTATAAATACAATACCCGGTGTAGTAGATGTGCAAATTGAAAAACAGGTTTTGGTGCCGCAGTTAAGAGTAAAAATTGACCGGCAGGCAGTGCAGAGGTATGGATTGCAGGTGGGTAAAGTTGCTAAGGATGTGGAGATTTTTTATAACGGAAAAGTAATAAGTCAAATACTGGATGGACAAAAAACTTTTGACATTGTATTACGCACCAACGACAGCTCACGCAATAACCTGGAGGCCATCAAAAACACGCAGATAGCCACATCAACCGGCGCATTAATTCCTTTGGAGCAGGTAGCACAGATAGAAATGGAAAACGGCATTAATTCTATTGCACATGAAAATACACTGCGACGAATTGTAATTTCTGCAAATGTTCAAAACAGGGATTTAGGCAGCACGGTTAAAGAAATGCAGAAAAAAGTAGGTGAGCAATTACAACTTCCCGAGGGGTCTTTTATAGAATGGGGCGGACAATTTCAAAGTCAGCAGTCTGCTTCAAAATTAATTACCATACTCAGCATTTTCTCCATCCTCGGTATTTTTCTTGTTTTATACAGCCACTTTAAATCAAGCCGTATTGTATTACAAATCATGTTAAACATTCCGTTGGCTCTTATCGGCAGTGTAATAGCTGTAATGCTTACAGGTGGCGTTTTTTCCATAGCAACAATGGTCGGCTTTATTACACTCACAGGAATCGCATCGCGTAATGGCATTATGATGATTTCTCACTATATCCATCTGGTAGAACATGAAGGCGAGCAATTTAATGATAAGATGATTATGCGTGGTTCATTAGAGCGATTGGTACCGGTTTTAATGACCGCACTCGTAGCAGCACTTGCATTGATACCCTTAACCTTAGATGCTTCAGCACCCGGCAAAGAAATTCTTTACCCGGTAGCAACTGTAATTCTTGGTGGACTGATAAGTTCAACATTACTGGATATGATTGTTACCCCGGTTGTGTTTAAGCGATATGGTAAAAAAGCATTGGAGCAATATTTTAAGGCGCATAATAAGGATGATGGATTATAGATTTTTATTGTTGTCCCACTAACTTGGGCTAAAGCCCAACAGTCAAGGGTTTTGTTCTTATAACCCCAGCCTTAAGGCTGGGGTTATAAGAAACTCAATAAAGCAGTGGGCTTTAGCCCAAAGAGTAATGTTTTACCCGGACAACAATAATAGATTTTATAAGAATTTTTTTTGATACAGGCGTTTGTAGATGGCTCAGCATTGTTGTGGCTCCCCCGTCAGAATTGCGGGGTCACTCACTTTTACTTGTATCGCTTCAATCATCTTTTTCGTGTCGTTGTATAACCGCAGGTTCAAATTATCGAAGCTTAACCGGATAGTCGATTAGATATTACAGACGAAAAAAAGCTATTATAACAATTCAGTCAATGGCAAAAAGCAAACACTATTACATTAGAAGAACACACCGCTACCTCGGTGTAATTCTTGGCATCCAGTTTTTATTCTGGACAGTAAGTGGCTTATATTTTAGCTGGACAAATATTGATGAAATTCATGGCGACTTTCAACACAAGCATCCACCTCCCCTAACCTCAGGCATCCATCTTATTTCACCCGACAGTGTTTTTAAACAGGTAAGCGATAAACCGGTAACCATTAATTTAATTGAACTTATTTCAATTCTTCAAAAGCCATTTTACAGTATTAATTATACTGACATTAAGGGTGCAAAAAATATTTTGGCTGATGCCGAAACAGGATCGATACGAAAGCCAATAACAAAAGATGAAGCCATACAAATTGCTGCGGAAAGTTTTAATGGCAAGCCCGTATTAAAATCAGCTGAATATATCACCTCAACAAACGGACATCACGAATACAGAGAAAAGCCATTGCCGGCATGGGCCGTTACATTTGTACACTCAACTAATACCACAGTATATGTTTCAGCGGAGCAGGGAAAGGTAGAAAGCCTCCGCAATAACAAATGGCGCATCTTCGATTTTCTCTGGATGGGCCATACAATGGACTATCAAAGCAGGGATAGCATTAACAACTGGTTATTGAGAATATTTTCCGCGTTTGGATTGATAACAGTTCTTTCAGGATTTGTCTTATTTTTTATCAGCAGAAAAAAAGTTAGGAGAGCAACAAAATTGCGCACTTCATAGGAGATTTATTCAGCAGGTAGTTTATTATTTTTTGCATCTTATTTTCCCTTAAGGTGTTGCTTGTATTTTTTATAGACAAACGTGCAAGAAAAGCTATTGTATTCTTATATTGACTTAGTGTGTGGATTTAGTTCATCTATTAGAATTTTGGCTGAAAATTTGTCAGAAACCGACATTTGTTCTCCTTCTTTTTGAACGTTGCCAGTGGAACGGGACTCGATTTAGTGCAGCGTTTACCGTCAGTTACTTTAAATACTTAAGGCAATTTTTTGTTAAGGGGTAGCAGAAATTTTTTAGTATTAATTAATGGAAAGTTTACTAACAGAACTCCGGCGGAGATATTGGCACAGCTTCCAGCCAATGCAATTAAAAGTGTTGAATTGATTACAACACTTTCGACTAATTATGACGCAGAGGGAAAGGCGGGCATTATCAATATCATTACTTACCAATAAAAATATTCTAATGGAATGAAGTGTTTCCGTGAGCGGTATGTTTGGATTACCACCCATCTAATTTGTTGTCGTAATAAAAAACTTTAGGTTGATAGATGCGCTGTAACCAGTCTTAACAGGTTGACTTTCATAGTATTTTGATCTCTACCCTCCGGTTTTGCATTTTCGCATTTTTTGTATTGCCTTCTACCAACGGATCTTCTGCTGCAACCCCCGTTACTTGCATCCGGTTTTCATTGATTCCTTTTTGTACAAAAAATGTTTTTACTGCATTTGCTCTTTTCAACGAAAGCAGTTCGTTTGCCGCCGGCGATCCTGTTTTATCTGTATGTCCGGAAATGGAAATCCGTAACTCAGGGTTATTACGTAGAATATTTGCCAGGTAGTTTAACCGCTGAACGTACACTTGCCTGATAGCTGACTGCCCGATACCAAACAAAACGTTTTCAGGAGGTAAGTTTTTATAATCAATTTTTTCTTTTACAATTTTTGTTGTAGTTACAGGGACATAAACAGTGTTCGGTATGGAGACGCTAGTTTTAGTGGCAACATCTTTTGCGGCAAGGAAAACCGTATCGCGAATACGCAACGTATCATGTATAACTATTCTCTCTGTCGCAGCCTGAGGAGCAGCAGGTACAATTACCGGGTACGAAACGGGCAACTGCTGCGCAGAGTTGTTATAGGCAGGCTGATTATAGTATGGCACCGGTGCAGCGGTGTAGGCAGCGCTACGATTGTAAGTCATTTGTCTTTCCAGCCGTTCGATGTCGGCCTGCAGCCGTTCCGATTGACGGATGTAGTTGTCATATGCATCATCACGCAAGGTCTGTTGCTGCCGTATTGCACGATTGTTAGCAGAGATGAGCGCTACATTTTCTGTTGTTGGTGACAATGACCGGTTAGACGGAGTTGTATTTTGTTGTGTAGCTGCCGCCGAGGTTGTAGTTACTTTTTTTTTTGAACCTTCGTTTTTTGCTGTGGGAGCAACGGCCAACTTTATAGTATCGCTTTTTATAGCAACATTGGCAAGGCTGTCAGTACGATCCAGGTTTGTATTTCGATTGCCATTTATCTTTGCCGTAGTGTCATACATCGCAATTTTAGGGCTGTTTTGCTCGCGGTTATAACCCATTAAACTGTCGGCTTTGTTCGTACTATCCAGCTTCTGGCGCAGAACGTTCAGCCGATTAATCAGCGTATCTAGTTGTTGTCGTTTTTGTGAAAGGCTGTCCCGAAGAACGTTGTTGGCAGAGTCAATCTTTTTCTTTTGTGCCTGGTTTATCCGCATTGCAGAATCGATATTATAATTGTTTCGTTGCGCATATCCTGAATTTATAGTGCGGTCATAAACAGCACCTTTACCATTCTCGCCGGCAGTGCCGTAATAATAATTATTGTTGATAACGATCACTTGCCCTGTCTTTCCATCGGAATAAACCTGCCCCTTGGTATAATCAAGAATCATTTTTCTTGTAGCTGTATCCATGTTCACGAGGGTTTTATTGTCGCCCTGCATGGGTATTTTGCCTGCCGTCATCATTTCTTTATCAATAACGCTACTATCTTTTTCGGTAGTACTGCCGTCGTAGCTGGTCTGCTTTTTCGGGGTGAATAAACGCTCCACTTTAGATGGCTTGCCGTAAGTAAACCCAACCTTCAAGCCCACAAAAAAATCTGCAGCTTTCAATTTTTTATTAAATGCCATGGATCCTAAATTGCTGCTGCCAAAAAACACCGGTCCTAGTTTTAACGCCAGCCCCAACCGGTTGTCGCGAAAATCAGTTATATCGTTTCTGTCGGAGAATGTGTAAGGAATATAAATACCGAAATGCCGTTTTTCAAAACGCGGGGTAATGGAGTAATAGCCATAATTATCGAAGCGGCTACCAGCTTTTCTACCCATTTTTAAAGGACGGTAAGCCAGTGCGTTTAGGTATAACCCTTTCACAAATCGTATGTCCATCTGCACGCTTAGCGCCCCCGGTAGATACGCATTGTATTCTCGAGGGTCGTTGGCTAAGGGTGTAACTCTATTAGCAAGTGCAGTATCAAACTCCCTTAAAGATGAATAGTTGGAATTTCGAATGTCCCAATTATTAATGTCGGCACGAAACGAATTTGCATTGTCAGGTTTGTGAAACGTGAACATACCAACATCAAGCAGCGACACACCAAGCCTGAAAATATACTTATTTAAATCCCTTCGTCTCACTTCGTACGACTCTTCATCATCGTTACGGATGTACCGAAAATTATTGAGGTGTCCGCGGTACTCATACACCAGTCCTGCGTCAGCACCAAACGCATTTGCATCCGGGCGGAAGCGAGTATCAAATACCCGGTTTAAATCAGCATTTTTATTATGATTGTAATTGACCCGATCTGTATTGAAATTGAACGTGCTATCATTGTTTACACGAACAGTCAAATTGTTGCTGGCAAGATTAAAGGAAGACACGCCTCCCAGATATTTACCTGTAACAGCGCCTTTAAGAAAATGATTTCCGCTGTTCAAAAGCACCCGCCCATACGTCAGCCCTACTTCTGCCCAGCTAAGGGATTGCAGACTAAGGTTGGAGGCATCGACAGACCGATTATTGAAAGGCTGGTAGTAAAAATTGTTGAAGGCAAGTTTTGCAAGGTCCTGGCTAATGTTCCTGCCCTGTATCATTGTTCTCGATTGAATATTAAGGGCAAGCGCTGACTTTTCACTCAACGTTACCATAAAGCTCAATAGCAGTTGTGTTCTATTAGAGACGTTAAAAAATGCTTTCTCACCTGCGGCAAGCTGCGCCTCAGACAGGTACTTTGACCGAAACGTTTGGTAATCGTCAAAATTATTTTTGTTGAATTTCAGAAGCACATCCCTGTTGAGCAGGAAATAATTATTGCTGTAACGTACATCTGTGCTAAACAAGTTAATGTCAAATTTGTGGCGGCTATCCACGATGCTTGCAGGTTGAAGCATTACACCTGTAATTCCTGCATAATTACCCGTATTAAAGCCTACAAACCTTTGGGAAAACAGTTGTGAGGAAAGTAATAAAGCAGATAAAGCGAATAGTAAACTTTTCTTCATAGTTGAAATTTTTAATCAAAGAATATTTGGTAATTGAGCTTAGTGTACGTTTGATGTGCTAAAATCAGTCAGGCACAGATGATGATACATAAATTGTGAAATTGGGTTATAGGTAAAGTCTTTATAATAGTGCCAACACTTTTGTTATGTCTCATATTCAAGTGAGAGAGAATTTTTTTAACAAATTTTGACGCTTGAAGGAGTACTTTGGGGCAGTTGATACGCAATAAGGGCAATTATTTTCCTGTCAAAACGCAGATAATACAAACGGAAAAGTGTAGATTATACGAAGAACCTATTTATTTTAATGTGGGTTTCAGGTGTTGGTCGTTGCTTGTTCCACTAACGGCAAGACACAATAACGGGGAGGCGGCGAATACCAACAAGCTGCTAGAACACCTGGGAAGGTAAAAACTGGTTAGTAATTGAGGCTTAAGTCTGGGTTGATGATTTTGTTTAAATTTTTGTGTAAGAGGGTCTTCATGGCAATTTTTGTTACTTCCTTAGCAACCTGTTCTCCTGAAATTTTTAATAACCGAATATATTTCCACGATTGTTTTTCTTCCAGTAGCTTACAACCCTTCAAATAATTAACCTCAATGCATACAAAATTTTACCTCGCTTTTTTAAGCATGCTCCTTACAATTTCAGGTATTGCACAACAAAAATTATTGCTTCGATTTCCTGTAATTAACAAAGATGGTTCGCTTATCTCCTTCTCCTGCCAGGGCGATATTTGGACATTTCCTTCATCGGGTGGAAAGCCAACCCGACTTACCATTCATGATGCTTACAAAAGCAACCCTGTGTTTAGCCCCGATGGCAAAACCATTGCTTTTTCAGGTGCCCGTTATGGCAATAACGACATCTAACCATAACACTTAATGGAGGTAATCCACAAGAATAACCTGCCATAACAGTGCAGACAATGTTGCCAGTTGGACACAACCCGGTCAAATTGTGTTTACCACTTTCAGGGATTTCAGGCAGATAGAAGGGCAACCCGAAATGTTTTCCATTCAGCCGACAGGCGGTACTGAAAAAAGAATGACGAACGTTCTTGGTTTCGAACCGGTCACTTCGCCCAATGGAAGATTTATAGCATTTGTTCGCGACCAAAGCAACCCGGTGTTCAGAGAAGATTATAAAGGACCGGCCAACAGCGAAATATGGAGAATGGATACAAAGAATAACTCGTACAACAAACTTAATTTGTTTGATATGAACGACATTATACCCCAATGGTGAGGTAACAATACTTTGTATTTTCTCAGTTCAACTACCGGTACTTACAACCTGTATAAAATTGAAATTGACGACAATGGTAAATCAACTTCAAAGCCGCAACAACTAATGTCTTTTAAAGATGAAGCTATCAGGCACTTTTCAATTTCGGCTGATGGATCTGCCATTGTGTTTGAGCAGGAGATGGATCTCTACATAATGAAGACTGCTAATGCTGCTATTAATAAACTACCCGTGCAAATGAGTGCTGACGACCGGCTTGATCCTATGGAGCAAAAAACATTTACTACCGGCGCTACCGATTATGCATTATCACCTAATGGAAAACTAATGGCATACACACTCAGGGGCGAGGTATAGGTAAAGGAAACTGACAAAGAAAAAAGCCGCAGCGTAAATATCTCTAATCATCCTTACCGCGATATGATCCCTGTGTGGATGAACGAATCAACCCTCGTTTGTAAAAGCCACCAACCAAAATGAAGAGCTCGGACCTGCTGTTCCAGACATTATTATTGAAAATAAACTTGACTGGATATATGCAGGTGAAGACAAGCAATTAAAAGTTGCGGCAGCGGAACTTTTAAAGCAGGTTGATCAAAAGAAATAGGCTTCCAAAACCTGATTAAAAAGCTACCGGTTGCCAGGTAGCTCTTCGTTTTTATAACTAAAATTGTATTTAAATATAAAGAGTTTAAAAAAAAACCAGAACACATGCTCACAGTATGAACAAACCCCTTAAACAGATAAAATTTTTTTTGGTTTCAATAACAAATGTATAAATTACCCTTCTTATTTATTTGTCTCTTCTAAACTAAAACTACTTGCCATGAAATTATCTCTACCGCAACAGTGCGGTTCCCTTCGTTTTCTACTTTTAAACAACCGCAAAATTCTTCATCGCTGCTTACTTTTTATAATGCTCAGTGGCATTACAGCAATGGTATCAGCACAAAAAATTTCCGGCCGCGTTGTATCCGGGGATTCATCTTTAGCCAATGTAACCGTAGCATTAAAAGGCTCAAAAGTATCTACGCAAACAGATGCTATGGGCCAGTTTTCTCTTGCCGCCCCCGGCTCCGGCACACTGGTTTTTACCTCTGTTGGTTTTCAACCGATGGAAATGGCGATAAACAATCGCTCCACCCTTACCATTAATTTAACCTCTTCAGTTCAGGAAATGAATGAAGTGGTGGTAGTGGGTTATGGTACCCAAAAAAAGGCTACACTTACAGGTGCCGTAAGTACAGTGAAAGGTTCCGAAGTACTTAAATCGCCGGCAATGAACGTTAGTAACAGTTTAGGTGGGCGACTACCCGGCCTTGTTACCGTTACGCCGAGTGGTGAGCCTGGGGCGGATGGCTCCATCTTACGAATTCGTGGCGTAAATACGCTGGGAAACAACAACCCATTAATAGTAGTGGACGGAATACCTGGTCGTTCTTTGGATAGAATTGACCCGAGTACCATTGAAAGTATTACTGTTTTGAAAGATGCATCGGCGGCAATCTATGGCGCACAAGCTGCCAACGGAGTGATACTAATTACTACAAAAAGAGGAAAGTTAGGCAAACCAACTATTACTGCCAGTTTTAACCAGGGGTATGGCAGGCCAACCGTTCTGCCTAAGATGGCCGATGCAGCAACCTACGCCACCATGATTAATGAGATAAATGAATACGCCGGAAGAACCCCAAAATACTCGGCAGACGATATCAAGAAGTATACTGATGGTTCAGATCCCTGGACTCACCCAAATACCAAATGGTTTGATGAGGTTTTGCAGCCATGGTCGGGATTAAATTATACCAATGTGTCTGTTAATGGTGGAAGCGAAAACGTACGCTACTTTATTTCCCTGTCGAGCAGAACCCAGCAAGGTTTTTACTACAACAGTGGCACTAAATACAACCAATATGATTTTAGGTCGAACCTTGATGCCAATGTAAATAAGAACATCACCCTTTCCTTTGATGTATCTGGCCGCCAGGAAGACCGAAACTTTCCTACCCGCTCCGCAGGAAGTATATTCAGAATGGTAATGAGGGGAAAGCCAAACGAAACTGCGTATTGGCCTAATGGTATGCCCGGTCCGGACATTGAATACGGCGACAACCCTGTTGTAGTAAGTACCAAAGCAACCGGTTACGATCATGACAAGCGGTACGTGCTTAACTCAAATGGAAAAATTCATATCAAGATCCCTTTTATAACCGGCTTGTCACTTACCGGCAACGTGGCGTTGGATAAATCTTTCAACTTTCGCAAGTTGTGGCAAACGCCCTGGTTCTTATATTCATGGAACGGAGTAACGCGTGATGCGGGTGGTACCCCTGTTTTAGAAAGATCTCAAAAAGGATTTTCAAGTCCGGCTTTAAGCCAAAGCACCCAGGACAATCAAAACATTCTGCTTAATGGATTATTGGACTATGAAACAAAAATCGGTGCCAATCATAATGTGAAGTTTTTGATTGGTGCAGAAAAAATTACCGGCAAAGGAGAAAATTTCAACGCCTATCGCCGAAATTTTATTTCTCCTATTTTAGATCAG
>JAJAYD010000005.1 GCA_026786345.1 Chitinophagaceae bacterium | reverse complement strand
TCATGAATCTCTGAGATTTCTCTTATGTTTCGTTCTAACTGGCTGCTGGCACCTTCGTCATAAATTTTAACTACATCGTCGGCCATTTCGCGTGTAGAAACCTGTTCCTGCACTTCCCTGGCCAATATTTTAATAGCCTTTGCCAGCCTCTCTCTTTTGTTGTTTTCGAACCTTGATATGTAAAACTATATAGTTGACACACCAATAACAATAAAAGAGAAGACACTGATAAATAAAATAGTCGACTGTATCTGGTATCGTATGTCAAAACGAAAGGTCTTTTTGATTTCGCTCCACCTAAACCGGCTTCGTAGTAACAGGTTGCCAATATGAAAAATAATGAGGATGAACAGGAACGATCCAAACAGGTAGGCAAATAAAGTGATCGCTTCAAATACCATGCTTCCATCTTTAATTACCATTACCATTTTATTGTTACCTGCATTATACCAGAGTATGTCATATTTCCCTTCTTTGGTTTCAAGAAACTCCTGCCTGATCCACTTGCTTTTTGGCAACTGCGAGTTAAAATTATAATCGCCACTATTGATAACCAGCTTACCCTTATCGTATACCGCATACGAGTAGTTAAGGCTTACATCCGAAGTAATGTCTTTAACCTGTTTAAACAATTCAGGGTATAAAGCTTCGCTTTGATACCGTTTAGGCTTAGCCAGTAAAAAGAAGTATCCTAAAACGTTTCCTTCAAAATCTTTTACTTCCTTTTGAAAAATATAGCTGAAGCTTTCTGAATTATTCTCGTGATAGTAGAGATCGGCAATGTTGGTGTTCTTGCTTCGGTTGCTTATGATGTTGGTGAGTATATCGTAGCTAACAGAATCCTCGTTGTACAAGCTGTTAAAATTTTTATCAAAGGTGTAAATGCGGGTATCGTATTTATTAATGTAGCCACTAAAACTCTCATTAATAACACTGTCTTTTATAACCTTGTTGCTAAGCGGGTTTTGAAATCGCAAAAAGTTATCAGCCAAAAAAGTATTGTTGAAGTTCATGACTGCAATGCTCAAAATATTTTGACCTGAAGGATCGGATTGCATAGCAATATCTTCGGCTTTACGTTTGCGCACCTGCGACTCCAATAACCTGTTTTGATAAATAATAAGCGCTGATATTGAAGCTGCAAAAAAAATAAGCCAAAGTAAAAACAATGAGGAGCGCACAAGGGGTTTATACAAATCGGCCGGTCGCTTCTCCATAATAAACAGGTAGAGCAACAGCCAGCCCAAAACAAACAAATTACTTATGGTAAGGTTTGATTGTAAGGTGGCGCTCAGGTACACAAGCCCTAAAAGTGAAATCGAAAAATATTTTGTCCACCAGGGCATACCCGTTAGTTTATTTAGTAACAACAAAATGATTTGCGACAGGTGAAAAAAGGATAGCGTTATAAAACATAGGATCAAAAAACTTATGAAGGTGTAAATGGAAAGGCTGAAAAAATTGCTGATGTCAAATGATATTTTGGAATCTACAATCAGGCTGCGTACTACACTTGCAGCAACTATTGATAGCAGCAATAAAATACCGGATAATAAAACGGTAATTACCCACGAAGCCTTGCTTTCAACCGGCTTTAAATTTTCAATTGTGTGTATAGAAGTTTGCTTAAAAAAAGAAACCAGCCAAAACACCAAAATCATGTTGATGAGTAAATCGCCCAGCGAAGGATGTATGCTATTGGAGGCATAAATAAAAGGATCGAACAACTCAAGGTGCCGGTAGCTAAATGGTATAGGCAGGTGATAACTTGTGAAACGGAAGATTACCATTACAACGGTCAAAAACAGAAAGCCCCTTAACGGACCTACTTTTTTACTAAGGTCGCCGGCCAAAACATTTACAAATATTAAAACGAAAATCAGGGCCAGTATGCGCAGGGTCAGGCTATAACCATCATAATAAGTTTTATTATTTTTTTGTATTTCCTTCAGGCCAAATAAAACCTTTCCGTTGCCATTTTTAATATCTACCGTACTCCCGGTTGTAACCAGCTCGTACCGTTTCTCCAACGATTTTATACCTGCAAACTCTGTTTTAAGATAGCTGGTCTTTACAAAGTAATTCCAGCGAATAGGGATCATGGCAACCATTACTGCCTTGCTTTGCTTCAAATTGACAGTGGCCTTTATCAACTCGAACTCACCGTTGGGATATACCTCAAAATATTTTCCATCAGGCTTTGCTAAATCTTTATCCTGCGGCACAACTTCATGCGAATTCCAAAATTGTAATTGAAGAGAACCATACATATTTACACGGTACACAAACATTTTTGGTTTGTCGTCATCAAACCATTCAATCTGTTTTTTACCAATGCTTCCGTTGACAATTCCCTGGATTAAGGGAGCATCTTTTACAAAATCTTCAACCATTTGCTCATTAGTCCGCAGGTAATTTTCGAAACGTTCTTTAACCTGGTTTGGCGAAGAAGTATACGACCAATAATTAGTAAATATGAAGGACAGCGTATAAAGCCACGCCGCCGTAATTAGTAAGTAGCCGTTTTTATAAGCGCTTCGTCGCAACGTTTTATTCAAGAGGTGGTTCTTTGCTTTTTAATATCATTCCAAATAGCATCCATTTCACCCAGAGTCAAGTCAGCTAAATTTTTACCCGAGTTCCTCGCCGCTTCTTCCATCATTGTAAAACGAAAAATAAATTTTTTGTTCGTTTTCTCCAGTACGCCTTCGGGATCAATTTGCAAAAACCGTGCATAGTTTATAAGACTAAACAGTACATCACCAAACTCCTCTTCAATATGGCTGGTATCATTCAAAGCAATCGCTTCGTGCAATTCTCCAATCTCCTCTTCAACCTTCTTCCAAACATCTTCTTTATTGTCCCATTCAAATCCTACCTGCTTTGCTTTGTCCTGTATTCTTGTGGCTTTAATTACAGCCGGCAAACCCGCAGGTACCCCACTTAAAACTGAAGACTTTCCTTCACGCATTTTTAACTGCTCCCAATTCTTTTTTACATCTTCATCGTTATTCACCTTTATATCGCCATAAATATGCGGGTGACGGTAGATCAGTTTTTCACTAATGCCTTCCAGTACGTCCTGTAGTGTAAACTGGTTTTGCTCCTTACCAATTTTTGCATAGAACAGCAGGTGCAGCATCAGGTCGCCCAGCTCTTCCTTTATGCCTTTCCAATCGTTATTTGTTATAGCATCGGTTAGCTCATACGTTTCCTCAATGGTTAGGGGGCGAAGTGTTTCTATAGTCTGTTTCTTATCCCACGGACATTTCTCCCTTAACTCGTCCATTATTTTTACGAGGTCTAAAAACCGCTCTGCAACTTGTGTCATGTATAAACTATTGAACCGTAAATATAGATAGAATGAAAATGTTGTGGGCCTGGCTTGCCTGTTCAAATAGTTTTTAAATAACTGTACAAGGCTCTGATAGAAATGGCCCTTGTTAACAGTTAACTAAAAAATTAGGTGCCTTGCAGGCGAAGCGGGGCTATTAAGCAGCTATGTTTTTTCGTTAACATATATGCATCTATTTTTGACGCCTTATAATATTAATGATGAAAAACGTAAGGGTCGCTATGGTATTGTTGGTATTGGGCATGCAGGCAAAAGCTCAATATTACTACCTGGATGTTGTTGGTACACAACAAACCAACGATCAATTTAAAAAGATATCGCAGCAACATCTCTCCTCCATTTCTGCTACAAGTTTCGAGCAGAATAATGAGCCTTCAAGCGATTTTGTTTTGGAGCAAACCATCAGCAATAATCTAATTGTTACCCGTTCTGCTTCTGTCAATAGTAAAGAATCGTTCTTTAAAAGCTATTACAACAACCAGCAATTAATTAAAACCATTGACAGTAACAACAGCGCTATTAACACGGTGGATTATAAATACAACAACGAGGGTAAAATACTTTCAACTACTTCTTCCAATAAAGATTTTGATGGCACGTTTGACCAGTTAGAAGTACACCAATGGTTGTACGAAAATCCCGGCCGACCGTTACGCATGTTTAAGATTAAGAACAATGCTGATACTACCATTATCGAATTTAAGAACGACGAAGCTGGCAATGTAATAGAAGAAAACTGGAAGAAAAATAACCGCATAGTTGAGACTTACTATTATTATTACAACAGCAAAAATCAACTAACAGACATTGTAAGGTATAACCGCAAAGCCAGGCAAATGCTACCCGACTTTATGTTTGAGTACGATGCATCGGGCCTTGTTAGCCAAATGATACAAACGCAGGGCACCAGCGCCAACTACCTTATATGGCGCTATGTTTATAATACAAAAGGTTTAAAAGAAAAAGAGTTTGCTTTTAATAAGAAGAAAGAACTACTGGGTAAGATGGAATACTCCTACCGGTAGTTCATCCATTTTGATAGCCTTCATCTACCTGGTTTATTATTAGAGGCGGGGGCCGGATTTTCTGTGTCCCCTGTAGAATATTTTGTGTTCATTGCCTTGTAACAAACCTCTTTTTGATGGATTGATATTACCATCTTTTCAAAAATTTTAAACTGTTGTATCTCCTGGGTTTGATTGCATGGTACCATTGTTTATTTACAAACTTACCTACCAGGTTCATTTAGAAATATTTCCTTAAAAGGGAAAGGTTTAGTCTTTTTGCTTACCAACCGGGCCCTTTGATCAATATAACTAAGGAGGAAGGCTGCTTTCCCTAAGCAAGATTTATCCCGATAATAGAGCACAAATTTTTGACCTGTTGCTACATAGGTCATTGAAACAAATGTTTGATTTCTGTTAAAAAACTGTGCATCGGTTAAACAACATTTTTTTAAAGTATATCGTTTGATGCACCATAGCGCGGAATTGAAACAACAGGATTTGAAAAGCAAAGCATGAAAAAGGAAAACATGGATAGAGCAGGATTTGATGTGATTGTAAGCTCGTTTGAAAAGCACGGAACCGTTTACCATGCAGCCATCACAACTCCCACAAAAAGCAAAAAAAATGAAAGTAATGTTCAGGAGTACAAAGTATTGTTATCACGGCCAGAGCAAAAGACCGTGTCATTTAAAATAAAATTTGATGAGCATGGCAGGTGGATACCGGATAAACGCAGGTTGATTGATCCCTGGCTTGCAGACCAGATAGGTGGTATAATTGAGAACAAAATTATAAACAAGGCATAACTGCTTACGCAGTATTGCAATAAAATATAAAGGGTACCAGAGCGAAGTTAGCTGGCAATAAAAACGCATGCTTCGGGTATCAATGGAAAGCCCTTAAACTTTTGTAATACCTGCGCCACAACTATTACATCCCTTTGGCAATAGGCTACAATTCTTTCAATATCTTTTTCCAGGTAATACACGTCTTGAACCATGCCGCCATCAATATCGCTTTTGGATGTTGGAATGCCTAATACATTTGCCAGCAAGTGCAGTGAAATATAGTTTTTATAGTCTCCGAATTTCCACCACTGTAATGTGTCAACCATATTTATTTCCCAGGGTTTGGCACCCTGCAATTGAAAAGACTGCGGAAGGCCGATGTTATTAATGAGCATACGTCGGCACAAAAAAGGAATATCAAACTCACGAATGTTATGGCCTGCAAATTTAAAGTTCCTGTTATGTGCAGAAAACTTTTGAACCACCTCAATAAATTTGTTTAATACGGTTGCTTCATCATCACCATAAATGCTTTTTATTTTAAGGCAGATATTGCCCGCTTTATCAACATAAAAAAAGCCGGTAGATATACAGATAACTTTTGCAAATTCTGCCAGTATACCCGCCTTTTGCCTGTAACCTTCTTCAATTGTTTGGTTTTCTGGCATTGTTTTTGAAATCTTGCCGATGAACAGCTTCTGCCATTCGGCATTAAGTTGATTAAAAGAAGGAACCTGGGGAACCGTTTCTATATCAATCAACAACAAGTCAAAAAAATAACTACTATTGGTCAAAGTTTTACTTATTTTATTTACTTAAACTACTATTTAGTTATTTAAACTCTATTACCATGAGCTACACACCGCAGTATTCTGCAAGCAATCCACAACCACAGCCTACACCAACTAAACGAGATGATCGTAAACTAATATACGGCATTTTAATCGTGGCGCTGTTGGGCACCTGGGCTTACATCATTTATGATAAGAACAAAACTAAAGAGTCAATTACCCAGTTACAGATGGAGTACACCAACGTTGACTCCGCCCGTAATGTAATTGAGCAGGAGTATAACGATGCATTGGCAAGGCTGGATACAGCAACCGGTAACAATACGGAATTACAAGGTAATTTATCAGAAAGACAAGCTGAAATCAACAACCTTAAAAAGCAAATTTTAGCAATTACCAGCAATCGTAAGGCAACTGCCGGAGAGCTTGCCCAGGCACGTAATTTAATTGGCCAGTTGAATTCAAAAATTGGAGAAATGGTTGTAGAAATTGACAGGTTGAAAGGTGAAAACAAGGTGCTGACAACCAACAACCAGGAGTTAAATACTCAAAAGCAACAATTGAGCACAGAGAAAACACAATTGGAAGAGAATTTAACCACCACCGAAGCAGCAAGAAGGCAGGTTGAGGATGTAGCTTCTACCTTGCACGCCTCTAACATGAACATTACTCCAATTAACATTAAAGGAAGCGGCAAAGAAAAAGAAACCACCACTGCTAAAAGAGTGGACATGTTAAGAATTTCTTTTAATCTTGATGAGAACAGGGTAGCAGCAAGCGGCGAGAAAGAATTGTATGTTTCAGTTACAGGCCCCAACGGTCAACCGGTTACTTTAGCCAGTGGTAGCGGAACATTTGATACCCGTGAAGAAGGTTCAAAACCTTTTACAAGTAAAGTAAATGTTCAATACGAACAAGGTAAACGTTCCAACGTAAGTTTCGATTGGAAACAAGATGGCAAGTATCAAACAGGTGATTACCGTATTCAGGTGTATCACAATGGATTTAAGATTGGCGAAGGAATTAAGACACTTAAGAAAGGTGGCTTGTTCGGTTAAAAAAAAGAAACATTTTTAATCCAATATACATTCGACAGGAGCAGTTATGCTCCTGTTTTTTTTGGAGCAACTAATGCAGGTGACTATAAAAAAGTCTTTTATAATAATGCCCGCAAAGAAGCCCGGCCTGTGTGTATGGTCCTGGTTTCACCAGGCTTTCTTCCTTCGTATTGAAAATTAAGCTCAAGGTTGTTGCCTAACTTTTTGGTAAGATCAAGGTTCCATAAAAAGTTTTTGCCCGGCAGCAGGGCATCCAGCATAATATAGCTCACTGTACTATTGGTGGCCCCAATGTAAGCGATATTGCTATAGGTAAACCGTCCATTTAAACTGGTGTTGTTTACTGCATTGTATTTGCCTTCAATATTAATTGAATTGTTAGTGGAGCGCTCACCGCCATATTGCACAGCGTTTTGCTTTTTGTTAAATTGGTAACCAACCTGCAAACGGTATTTGGTTCCTTCAGTATAAGTAAAACGTGGCTCCGAATTAAGGATGTCAATCAAAAAATTTCTATTGGCAAATGTGGGTGTAAACAATGAGTTGGTTGCCAGCTTTTGCAAAAGCTCCATGCTATATTTCCTGGTGATATTCACCCTGCCTTTTAAAGTCCAGTCGTTTAATTGCCTGCTTTCAAAACCATAAGTAAGCAACGATTTATTGTAATTTCTGCTGTTGCTAACATCCATTCCCCAGCGTATGCTAAACCGGTTGAAAGAAAGTGTATTGGCCACAACATTATTAAGAGTGATCAGAGAAGTATCCATAATGCCTCCCTTAAACGGATTGATAGTAAGCGCTCCGGAAGCCAATACTTTTTTGGCAGTTTGTAACGACGATTGCATGTTGAATCTACCCAGCAAATCCCTGGTTCTTTTATTGGCTATTTTACCTGTAATGGATTTAGGATTTAGGGTTAAGGTATAATTGAATTGTGTATAGTTGGCTTTTACAAATTGGTTGGTAGGTGTAAAGACTCTTATATATTTTGCCTGGTCCTGAAAGAGGGCAATTTCAAATTCGTTTATCTGCGGAATGCCATCATTGTTATAATCATTCCATGCATATTCGCCCCTGCCTGCCGGCACTTCTATGTACGAAAAATCTCTACGCTGCTCCTGCCCCGCTCCCAACTCATACAATACATTCCCTCTTACAAAACCCTTCCACTCGTTTATAGCATATTCCATTCTGCCTAATACACTGTTTTCGGGTTGCAGCGTAGTAATGTATTGGTTGACCACCTGCAGCTTGCGGTACGTAACGTTTGCCCTAAACTGGTGTTTGCTATTGGCTAATAATTCGGTAGATAAATTAATGTTGTGGCTTCGGTCGGTGGTTTCAAGATTTTTGCCAACCGGCACCTGGTTTTCTCTTGTAAAATAACTTATCCCCCAGCGATTGTCTTTTGCCTGGTTCGACTTAATATATGTAGTAATGGTGGTAAAGGCGAAGCTCAATGGGCTTATTGTATCGGTGAACTTGTTGCGCAATTCATTGTGCTCAACAACATAGCTTGCCCCGGCAGTGTAGTTATTAAGCTTTGTAAATACTTTGCTCACGTCAACAACAGGTCTCAGAAAAAATCCTTTGTTTGTAGCAGAGCGAATATTGGTGAGGTTAAATACATTATTGAACTGCCACCCTCCAAGTTTTTGTTGTTGCGTTAATGAATGCCTCATCCCGGTATAATCATCGTCGCGAACATAACCGATGAACTGGTATTGCAGTGAGTTACCAAGCGAATCATTCATTTTTACATTAAGCGAAGGCAAATGTTCTGTTGCAACAACGGGTTGAAAATCCAGGCCCCAATCCCGGTAAAATTCCACCGACCGCAATCGCTCAAGCGGCTTAAATTTTTTATCAACCATTTCGTAACCGGCTGTTGTATTTAATTGTAAATACTTTTCATTTTTTGCATGCCATCTACTGCTATTGGTAAAGGCAAGCTTTGTAGCCAAGCCCCGGTCATTCATTTTATCCTTGCCCGAAAAAGTATTTACATCATAATTGCTTAATGCAACTTCGGCTTTCAATTGATTTTTAACTGAGAGATCATAGGTAGCAGCAACTGCAAACAATTGCTGTTGCTTTGGCGTAACCAGGTAAGTGGCGGGTTCAAAATTTCCCTGGGGAATACTATTTAAAGGTCGTACCCACTTAAAAACCTTTCCATTAGCCGCATTAAAATCAGGCACATAATTGCCACGGCCAAAACCCACTTCAATAAAACCCAGGCTATACTTTGCCTGGGTTTTATCGGTGGAAAAAACAAATATGGAGTCGGTTATACCACCATTGTAAACGGTATCAATTTTTGCATAAAGAATCTTACCCACTTCAAAAGTATCAAGCGAAGCCGAAGGATAAAATGCTCGATTAATGCTATCGCCAATGCTACTTAAAAACTGTCGCTGCCTGGTATCGAGTGTTTGATTGATGGGAGAATTTTTTGCATCAGCATTGCTGTAGGCCGAAATATTTAGGGTAAGCTTATTATTGATGATGGTTTGGTTGTTAGCATACAACAATGAGTTAAGGTAGTTACGATCGGCATATTCAAACTCTACCTGTATTCTTACATCTTTGGTAATCATTCTGCGTGGAGTGAACGCTATTTCTGCAGTGTTGTAGTTGATTACATAGTCCTGGTCTTCGCCGCGCTGTAATAACTGCCCATCAATAAATACCCTTTCTGTTCCGGCAAGTACAATAAAGAAAAATTCGTTGTTGGCACCTTGTAACCTGTATGGGCCCTGGTTACCCTCCTGCCCCTGAAAAATGTTACGGGTAAACTTTCCTTTGGCAATAGCCCCACTTACCAAAGTTTTATTTACAACAGGCTTGCCTGGTTTGGTTTGTGTGCTGTACGAGATGCCTTGTACCCTTTTGTAAAAATTGAGAAAGTAGGAATTGTTCTGGCGAATATCTATATCTCCCAGGTTAACCTCCCATCCATTTTTTTTAAACTGAAGCCAGACCCTGTCAAACTCGTTCAGTTGTTGTGTGGTTCCATCCGGTTGAAGAGGAATGTTGTTATCTGTGATGGCAGCGGCCACTTCAATACTGTCGCCAATAAGACCACTCAACTGCAGGTTAAATTGCGAGTTTACCACTACATCCTGGTTGTTGCCAAAGCTTAGTGCCCGGCCAAAACTTCCATTGTAATTCATGGTGCCAAAATCAAACAGGCTAGCACCACCTGCCTGTCGCCTGTTGCGGTTAAAAACAAAGGGTTCGGCTTTAAAGTTGTTCATCACACTATCGTACGAATATCGTTTTACAACTGCATTCAATTTATACGAAAAAACCCTGTACATTATTTCTACTGAGTCTAATGAGGGTTTCTTCTTCCACCTTAACAAAGCATTTACAACATCTACCTCATAAAAACTGGTATCAAGCTCTTTTATAAAAAATGTGCGGGGCACAATGCTTACACTGTCTATAACAACATCGTTTACGGTAGCTACTTTTTTTGTGCGGAGGTTTGAATAATTATAAGGCTGCGATTGGAGTTTTGCCGCCATCAACATAAAAAGAATCAATACCGCTATATATCTAAATGCAATCAACAGAAAAGACTTCGTAAAGTAAATTTAGTGCATAAAATAGCGGTGTTTTTGGCTACATGTCATTTGACAGGTAGCCGGTAAGATAAGCTGCTTTTACAAAGAATGAAGGGGAGGGTATTTTGTTTCTTGTTTAAACAGATAGATTTATTGCTAAAGCTGCAGATGTGCCTGGGTTTAGCAATAGGGAGAAACATTGGCTTGAACCAATGGCAAACCAGCCTTCAATAGAAAGCTGGCTTACAGGTATAAAATAAATAGAATGAAAAAAAACTGTTGCTACATTGGTTTACCAGCCAATAATTACCAAACCTTTATTTGGCACTTAATGTTACAGCTACCCTAAAATCAAGAGGCTTTGTTGTAGTTCTGCGAGACTTGCCATAGAGGTTATAGGTTAATGTATTTCCCGATAAATACTCCTTCAGCTCCGGGCTATCAGCAGGTTGGGCTGTATAGGTAGTGGCAAAAGTATCGGGGAACGTTATTAATGTTATTTCGGCTGGGGTAGTTTTTGTGTTGGAAGAAAAGGTAAACCGGGCACTTTCAAAATTTGCCAGGTTGTTGGCAGCATCACCATTGCTAACAGTGATCACCATCTTTTTTACTTTAACGGTACTTACAGCTCCTGCTCCAAAAGCGCCGGCTGTATTTGCACGGATGATACTATCCAGGTTAAAGTTCACTGCAAAAGAGCCAAGAGAAACCTCATTGCTTAATACTAAAGGAATTGCCGGGATAGTAAACTGGAATGCAGGCAAGTCTACATCAATCGAGGGAAAAATAGCGTCTTTAATCTTTTTACACGACATACCCGCTATTACAAGAATTATCAATGATGCACTTATCACTACTTTCTTCATGGATATTGTTTTGTTAAGGCAAGTAAAGCAATTTGTATACCATAAAAAAAAGAAGCCACCCGGTAAGGGTAGCTTCTAACATAAGGGTTTAGGTAGAACTTGTTTTATGTAGTTAATTTTTAAGATTTAATAATAAAATCAACCCGCATTACATAGCAATCTGCTTTTCAACCATCATTTTGCGCATGTTGATTAAGCCATAACGCATACGGCCTAATGCGGTGTTAATGCTGCAATTGGTCATCTCAGCAATTTCCTTAAAACTAAGATCAGCGTAGTGACGTAATACAATAACTTCTCTTTGCTCGTCGGGTAGCATATCCACTAAACGTCTTACACGATCGTGGCTTTGGCCCTGCATCATTTTAGTCTCGGGACTTTCGTCATTCATGTTTAAAACTTCAAAAATGTCGCGGTCATCGCTGGTTTTGATAGCCGGGCTACGCTTTACTTTTCTGAAATGATCCACACAAAGGTTGTGAGCGATACGCAAAGCCCAGGGAAGAAATTTACCTTCTTCGGTGTAACGTTTGTTGCGAATAGTGTCGATAACTTTGATAAAAACATCCTGGAAAAGATCTTCAGCCAGGTATTTATCTTTTACCAAAAACAAGATGGACGAGTAAATTTTGTCTTTGTAACGATTTACTAATACTTCTAAAGCCTGGCCTTGCCCTTGTTGAAAAGCCTGAACTAATTGGTTGTCGGTAGCCTGTAGTAATGTTTTCATAAAAGTGGTGTGTTTAGGTTAGGATTTGTGGATAATTTGATAGATAGTGGATAAATGGTTTTTGTTTGAAACAAGTTCTGTTTTCTGGAAAAGTCTTTCTTTAAATTAGCTACCGGTTAACTTTTTTAAAGGAGTGGGACGTTTCTATTTTTGAGATGCTTGCTTTGATACTTATGTAAAGTTGTATGAAAGAATCAAGAGGTTCTGCTGCAAATAGGTACAACCATACCCGAAAAAGGCATTAATCGAAGGGGCTATTTTGCTGAAGGGTGAACATTATAAACTGCTTAAAACCGACATTTAAATAAGAGAAGGGATACAGAAATACGCGTTGAAACTCCTTACCAGTAAAGGTTACAATAATTTACACCATCCCCAAATGGGCTCATTTCATTTTAAATAAATCCTTCAAACAGCCATAAAAATTTACGGAATCTTAAAAAAATATTAAATACCAAAACCCTTTTGGGATATTGTGTATCACTTACACTTCGATTTAAAAAAAAAAGGAATTTATATGAGGAAGATATGTCCACTACCATTCGGCTCTTGCTGTGGGGCTGACAGCTAAATCAGCAAAGTCTGATTTTAAATATTTGTAGTAGGCGGTTATTGCAATCATCGCAGCAT
>JAJAYD010000004.1 GCA_026786345.1 Chitinophagaceae bacterium | reverse complement strand
GGTTTGCCTTTACCGCTGGTGCAGGTTAGCGGCAGCGAGAAAGGCATTAACCTGTTAACCGCACATGGTTCCAAAGGACTGGAATATCAATATGTTTTTATTGTGGGTGCCAATGCCACTTCGTGGGAAAAGAAACGCAAACCCGGCGGTGGTTTCACTTTTCCGGATACCATGTTTTCGTCGGTACCTAAAATTGTGGAAGACGAAGAATTGCGCCGCTTGTTTTATGTGGCGCTAACAAGGGCAGAGCGCCATTTGTTCGTTTCGTATTGCAGGTATAAAAACGATGGCAAGCAACTGGAGCCTTCCATGTTTATAGCCGAGATACAAGACAAACACATTTTACCTGTAGAGCAGATTTTTATTGATGAAGAAAAGATGGGTGAGTTTGCCGCGCTTGATTTTAACGACGACCTTAAACCGGAGCTTGAAAAAATTGAAGAAGATTTTGTAAGCAGGATACTCGACAAGTTTGTGATGAATGTTACGGCTTTGAACAATTACATTCAATGCCCGCTTAACTTCTATTTTAATAATTTAATACGGGTGCCTTCTGGTAAATCCGAAGCAACAGAGTTTGGTTCATCGGTACACTTTGCCCTGCAACGCCTGTTCGAGAAAATGCAATTGAATAATAACCTGTTTGCACCTAAGCAGGACTTTATTGCAGACTTTGCGTGGTATATGCAACGCCACCGGGAGAGTTTTACCAAAGAGCAGTTTGCCCGTCGTATGGAGTATGGCCAGGAGGTGTTGAATAAGTATTACGATAAGTACCTCAACCAATGGAACAAGGTTGTTGCCATTGAGCGCAATATTAAAAATGTGGTTATTAAAGGTGTACCGCTAAAAGGTAAACTGGACAAGCTGGAGTTTGATGGTAAGATGGTGAACGTGGTGGATTATAAGTCGGGGGATTATGATAAAGCAATACCAAAACTAAAACCTCCCAATGAAAAAGATCCCGACGGAGGAAGCTATTGGCGGCAGGCGGTGTTCTATAAAATTTTGGTGGATAATTATGAGCAAAAGGAGTGGAAGGTTATTAGTACGGAGTTTGATTTTGTTGAGCCCGATAAAAAGAAGGTATACCAGAAAGCCAGGATCGTTATTTCGCCCGAAGACACAACAACCGTTACACAGCAGATTACCGATGTATGGCAAAAAATCCAGAACCGCGATTTTTATAAAGGATGTGGCAAGCCTGAATGCCACTGGTGCAACTTTGTAAAATCGCACGACCTGGCAATTGCCCTACACGACGAAGATGATGAACCACTTGAGGGAATGGATGATAAGGAAGAAATGATTGGGTTGTGAGTCCCGCAGAAAAAGTTGTTAGATGGCGGTTGACAGAAAAGCCTGCGTTTGCCTCCATTCCGTTGTGCTTCTGGGGTTCAAAAAAGAGTTTCGCATTTGCAGGGTGTAATGCTTCGAGATATTTGTGGGTAAAGAACATCAACAAAGGCAGCAACAATTCAAAATATTATGGAAAAGTATTTAGTGGTGTTAGAGAAATCTTCAAGAGGCTTTTCTGCATTTTCGCCAGATGCACCCGGATGCATAACGGTAGGAGAAACTGTAGAATCAACTATTGAACATATGCGTGAGGTGACGAAAATATATACAGAAGAAATGGGAGAATCCGGAAAAGAATTACCAAGAGGAAAAGGAGTTGAATATCATATCCGGGAGGGCTTATTAAATGAAGGCTCGATAGCGAATGAATATTTCCTTACCCAAATTGAGATTGAATTGCCTGAAATGGCATGAAAGATATTTCATGGTATAATTGATTAATAGTCGTTTTTACTTTTTACTTCAATTTCTATTTCTATCTCCATCAATCCCATAACCATTTATACCGACGGTAGCTGCCATACCCAATTAAAAATGGGCGCATGGGCGGCTGTTATTCTTGTAGAGAATGAAAAGAAAATACTTACAGGCATTGCAGAAAATACCACACACCAACGGATGGAAATAACAGCCGTAATTGAAGCTTTGAACTATGTACAGAAATATATTCCAGAAGCAACCATCATCAATATAATCTCAGATAGTCAGTATGTAACAGGCTTGCCAGAGAGAATGCAAAAACTGAAAGCCGCTAACTTCATTACCAAACAGAATAAACCTATTCAAAACGCTGATCTGGTACAACAACTGGGAAAACTATTACAAACCTTTACCATTCATTTTGAAAAGATTAAGGCCCACTTAAAAAAGACAAGTGACACGGATTATAATATTGAGGTTGATAAGCTTTGCCGAAAGTTGGTGAGGGAGAAGGTGAATAGTCAATAGTCATTGGTCATTAGTCAATAGGCAATGATCAATGGGCAATAGGCAATGGGCAATGGGCAATAGGCAATGGTCAAAGTAAAAAGTAAAAAAGGTGCTATGAAAAGAAAATAAGTATTGTACAATTTATTCTTTCTGCAAATAGCTAGGCTTAAATTAAAAATGAGATGTCGAACAAAGTTATCATTACTGCCGGGGTTCATGTCTACATGCACAATACTTTAATAAGTAAAGGCTATGAGGTAGTGGACAGCCCCTCAATAACGTATGATGAGTTATCGAAGGAGATTACTGATGCAGTTGGATTGATTGTTACCACCCGCCTAAGTATAGATAAACAACTTTTAGAAAAAGCAGGTAAACTAAAATGGATTGGCAGGTTGGGTAGTGGAATGGAAATGATTGATGTTGATTATGCAAACAGTAAAGGCATTAAATGTGTAAGCAGCCCTGAAGGAAACAGAAACGCTGTGGCCGAACATACGCTGGGTGTATTGTTATCTCTGATGAATAAAATAACCTTTAGCCAACAGCAAATTAAAGAGGGAAAGTACATACGTGATGCTAACCGGGGAACAGAGTTGTCTGGTAAAACTGTAGGTATTATTGGGTTTGGAAACACCGGAAGTTCCTTTGCCAAATTGTTACAACCTTTTAATGTAACCGTTTTAGCTTACGACAAGTATAAGTACGGCTTTGCTAATGGGTATATTAAAGAAGCAAATTTTGAGCAGGTTTGCCGGTACGCTGATGTTATTAGTCTGCATGTTCCCCTGACCGATGAAACCCGTCACATGGCTAACGAAGCATTCTTTGCTTCGTTGACGCAGCAACCTTATTTTTTAAATATGTGTCGTGGTAAAGTAATGGACACTGCGGCTTTAATTAATGCATTAGAGCAAAAGCTGTTGGCAGGAGCAGGTATGGATGTGTTGGAAAATGAAAAACTGAATTCGTACAATGCTGAGGAAAAGCAACAGTTGGATACATTGCTTCAATTCGGCAACGTAATTATAACTCCACATATAGCCGGGTATAGCCACGAAGCATATTTAAAAATGGCTGAAGTTGTAGTTAAGAAATTAGGAATTTAGTTTGCCGGCTTAATAAAGACTGAAAAAGTCTGGCTCTTCGGTAAACTTGTGGATGCTATTATAACATTCCAGGAAACGGCTTTTTAACCTTAGTAGAAAAGCTATGAATGAGAGATATAACCTTATTAAGTATTATAGGTAATCCAATCATAATAAGGTAATATGCCTGCCCCGGCTGCCCCTGCAGACAGGGTTTCGCTAAAAAATATTAGAAATTTCTATTAAGGTTAAACAGCCAAAAAACTGAACTCCACTAAGTTTACCTAAGAACCAAAAATATATTAGTATTTTGTTATTTTTGCTGATTGCAACGCTGCACAAAAAATGTAGCGTTGTATTTTTTTATCCCTTTTTAAACAGAAAGATTATGAGCGATGCAAATTATGTAACACAGGAGACTTTTGAGCTTATAAAAGAAGACCTGCATAAGCTAAAAAGTATTGACCGTCCTGCGGCCTCGAGGGCTATTGCAGAGGCACGGGAAAAAGGTGATTTAAAGGAAAATGCCGAATACGATGCAGCAAAGGAAGCCCAGGGAATGTTAGAGGCTAAGATCAAATATATGGAAGGTGTACTGGCCACCTCTAAGATTGTTGATACCAACAGCATCGACACCAGCAAGGTCACTATCTTAACAAAAGTTACCATTACCAACCTTTCCACTAAAAAAACAGTGACTTACAAAATTGTGGGTGAAGTGGAGGCTGATTTAAAGGCCGGAAAAATATCTGCCTCTTCGCCTATTGGCAGAGGCCTTATTGGTAAAGAGGTGGGAGAAATTGCAGAGATAGTGGCGCCTAATGGTATCTTAAAATTTAAGGTTGATAACATTACCATCTAACAAAAACAATATAGTTTAGAGAGCCTGTCGTTTGGCAGGCTCTTATTTTTTGTTGAACCCAGGTCAGATGTAGCAGGTGGAAGGTTGGTGAGGGGTAAGCATTTTCTGAAATGGTTCTTGCTTCATTTACTGCCGTAACTGGCGGGTTGTTTTTATTAATTTTAAGCACCTCAATCTTTTATTTATGACTATTTTTTCGAAGATTATCGACCGCCAGATACCTGCATACATTGTTGCCGAAAGCGAACAATTTATTGCCTTTCTCGACATTGCGCCGGTAAAAAAAGGCCATACGCTGGTAGTGCCTAAAACCGAAACCGATAAGTTGTTTGATCTTCCGGATGAGTACTTAAAAGAGTTGCTTGTATTTGCAAAGCCAATTGCTTTAGCGCTGGAAAAAGCGTTTCCCTGCAACCGTGTAAGCATATTAACGGTTGGGTTAGATGTACCTCATGCACACGTGCACCTGATACCGATGGATGTAACCAACGACATGAACCTGCAGAATAAGAAACTTGCTTTTTCTAAAGAGGAGTTTGAGGCGATAAGGGATAAGGTCGTTAATAATTTATAAATCTTTACCAGTATTTGAAAGAAGGTAGTAATGCTTTACGTTTGGACTGGGCTTTAACTTTTTTTAAATAATTCTCTCAAAGGGGCACTAATGATTTAGCGTTAGCGTTGTATTTCCTTCCTTAAATTATAATAAAGTCTTTCCAGCAAACGCAGATTTTTTGTAATGATGTCTGCTTTGGCCGTCAGTCCCTCCCGGTATTGAACTTCTTTATGGTAGTTAGTAGTTAAGCCATTTGGCAAAAGTATTTTTGCTAAATAACCACTGTCTGTTGGGATGGCTGATATAAAATCCAGCCTGCCCGTAACACTACCAAATTCCTGGCTTGGATACGATGAAAATTTTAGTAATACTTTTTGACCTTTTTCTACTTTTCCAAAATTTTCCTGTGGAATAAATATTTCAGCAAAAAAGCCGCTGTTATCCGGATTGATAAAACATACGGTTTGATTGTTCTGTAATTGCTGATTTTCCTGTAGGAAACCCATAAAACTTACTTTGCCACTAACAGGAGCTACCAGCAGAAATTTTTTCTTCCACGCATCAATATCGCTTTTAAAAGTTTGCAGCGCCTGTTGAAAAATAGATGCCTGTTGGGCGACAGTATTTTGCAAATCCATTATCTCTTTTAGCTTTTCGTTTTGCTGTGTTTCATTGGCAATCATCGCTTCGTTTATTTGAGGTATGGCCAATTGCTTCATCAGCAGTTTGCTTTTTTCATTACGATATTCAAGTTCTGATATTACTTTTTCTTTTCTTAGAATCTCGTTCATCTCAAATGTTTTTTCAGCAAGCGCCACATCTTGCTGCTGCGAAACCTTTTGTTCGGAAAGATGAAGCTTTAAACGTTTTACATCTGATAGATCATTTTGGAGCATTTGTTTCTTCTTTTCATAAAATCCTCCGTGCAGGTAATTTTTGAAATCAATTAAAGCCTGTGAGAAAGTTTGGTAAGCCTGCTGCAATTCGCCCAGGTTTTTATAGGAGGGATTAAAAAAGTTAGCAGATACCAAATTGTTGTTTTTGGAAAACCGAACGGCCAGGGTGTCTATGTTTGTTGATAGTGCAAGTACCTGTTCGTGATCGGAAGTACTCTCTATAAAACCAATGATACCGCCTGCCTGTATAATATCATTATCCTTTATTTTAAGCTTAACCAG
>JAJAYD010000003.1 GCA_026786345.1 Chitinophagaceae bacterium | reverse complement strand
TCCAGGTAGTCTTTAGCAAGATCACGGGCGATGGGTTTTTTACTACGATCATGATCGTCCCACTCCTGCGCACCCATTAAAACAGGCACAGCAAGCAGGCAAACCACTGTAGCAAGATTGGTTGCTAAACTTCTGCTTAATTTTTTGCTCAGCCATTCTCTTACCTGTAGCACGCCCAGGCCAATCCAAATGGCAAATGCGTAAAACGATCCTACAAAAGCGTAGTCACGTTCTCTTGGCTGGTTTCCTGCCTGGTTAAGGTATAGAATGATTGCAAAGCCGGTAAAGAAGAACATAAGAAACACCACAAAGGCATCTTTACGATCGGCTTTGTAGTGATAAAAAATACCAATGATACCAAGGATGAATGGCAATAAAAAGAGTTTATTATGTGCCTTATTGTTTTTGCTGCTGTCTGGCACCAGGCTTTGATCGCCGTACAACAGGTTGTCTAAGAAAGAAATGCCGGTTATCCAGTTACCGTCGCGGATGTTGCCGGTAAAAACGCCCTGTACATCGTTTTGCTTACCCGAGAAATTCCACATAAAATAGCGGAAATACATCCAGTATACCTGGTAACCCATAAAGAATTTTATGTTGTCGGCAAAGTCGGGATCTCTTTCGTACTTGCCATCCTGGCTTTTGCCAATGTTCAGGTATTGAGAATAATAATCGGCGTGCCCCTGGTCGTTACTGGCATCCCAAACACGGGGAAATAACATCATTTGAGATGGATCGTACACATAATGTCCATCTTTTCCATTCTCCAAATATTTACCGTTTGCCTTTATGTATTTGGTAGAAGTTTCTTTATAATCAATAGGGTCAGCGGTGAATTTTTGACCATATACCAATGGAAAATCTCCATACTGTTCGCGGCCAAGGTATCCGACCAAACTCATTGGGTTGTCAACGTTATACATATCCACTGCTGGGTCTGCACTACTGCGGATCATAGTAGTTAAATAGGTACTGTAGCCAATTAATATAAAAGACACACTCCAGATTCCGATGCGCAGGAAATTCCAATGTTTGCGATCTGCCACTTTTAATAAATACCAAAGCAAAACAGCCAATAAAATGAAGAATGCAATAAAGCCGCTAAAGAGTGGCAGTCCAAAGCTGTTTACAAAAAAGATATCAAAGTAACCTGCCCCATTAATTGAATATTGAATAACCGCTTTTTGTACAAACCCGGTTACAACACAACCAATTAAAAAGGCCCAGATGGTTCCTGAACGGGTAGATTTATACCGCTTGTAATAATAAACCATAACGATTGCCGGAATGGTCAACAGGTTTAACAAGTGAACGCCTATGGAGAGACCCATTATAAAAAAGATGAAAACGATCCACCTGTCGGCATTGATACCTGTTTGCTTTTCATGATCAACAGCATGCTCCCATTTTAGTATCGCCCAGAAAACGATGGCGGTAAAAAATGAGCTGAGTGCATATACCTCACCCTCAACAGCCGAATACCAAAAGCTATCGCTAAACGTATAAGCCAATGCGCCTACTGCACCAGCGCCCATAATTGCAAAAATTTGCTCGTTACTTAACAGATCGGTGCCCTTTTGCACCATTTTGCGGGCAAAGTGTGTAATGGTCCAAAACAGGAAAAGGATGGTAAAACCGCTGGCGAGGGCACTCATAACGTTCACTGCTTTAGCCGCAGTTTGAGCATGGTCGCCAAAAAGAATAATAAAAAAACGGCCTAATAAAACGAAGAGCGGTGCTCCCGGCGGATGGGGTATCTGTAATTTAAAACAACTGCTAACAAACTCCCCGCAATCCCATAAACTACCGGTGGCTTCTGAAGTTAAAATATATGTTCCACTGGCGATGATGCAAACGATCCATCCAACAATGTTGTTAATCCTGTTGAAATTCATTTTTATATTGGTTTTTAATAAAGGCAGATGTAAGATGCAGTTGAAATCAACCGGCTTACATCGTAGTTCTGGTTTTTTTTAAAGACTGGCAAACCTACCTTAAAAAATGTAAAACCTAAAAACTCATATACAGGGGAATGTTATTTAAACTTTAAAAGTTAATGCCAGCTATTTATTGCTGTTCGATTTTATTATGGTGCTGCCATTTCGTAACAAAAAAGAAAAATTACATTAGCTAAAAATTGAGGAAGTTTAGCCGAACCTGTGGATGTTTAGCGTTATGGATACATTTTTTTGGCCATAGCTGCAACTATAAAAGTTAAGTACAAGTCAGAACTTTTCGAAGTAAACAACTAATCAATCATCATGTCGATTAAAAAGAAGGCTATCATATTTGCAATTATTTTAGCAGGTCTTCTTTTGGCATACTATAAATATTTTAGCTACGCAGTTTTATTGTTACCACTCCTGATTTTAGTCGTGTTTTTTAGAAAAATCAGGAAAGCCTGCCACATTTTTCTCTACCTGGTTAAACTCCTTTTCAAAAGGAAACCTCCACTTTTTATTTCTGAAGATGGTCAATCGTACGAATTTCTTGAACTTGAAAACGGCAGAAAATTAAGCTACCGGCAATTTGGCCCAAATGATGGGTGGCCGGTCTTTTATTTTCATGGCACCCCTTCAGCGGGCACGGAAGCACAATTGATAGAAAATGACATTTTGGAAAAAAATGACATCAGGATGATTGCGATTGATCGACCCGGCATTGGCTATTCAGGGTTTCAAAAACAGAGAAATTTTTCGCATTGGGTAAAAGATGTGGAGCAGGTAGCCAATAAACTTGCCATTGATAAATTTTCTGTGCTGGGTTTTTCTGGCGGTGCCGGTTATGTTGCAGCTTGTGCATCACTTTTACCCGAAAGGTTGCTATCAGCATTAATTGTAGCCGGTGCCTGGAAGATGAACGTTAAAGAGGCAAATGAACATGTTTTTGAAAGTATCCGGCTTTTTTGGAAGGTTGCAGCATTAGCGCCGTTTATCGTACCCTTAATTATAAAGTCGATGCGGACAGATAAGGAAGTATTGACGGAAGAAGAAATTGAAGCATGGAAGCATCGGACAACAGAAGTTGATTTTAATTTTCTGAAAGAAAACAACCGGCTAGCCCTGTTAAAAAATTCGGTTAACTATGCAATTGCAAACGTAAAAGGTGTAACATGGGATATGTTGATGTATGTGAGGGAATGGGACATTGCCCTTGACAAAATACAGTTCCCGATAACACTGTTCCATGGTTTGCAGGATAAAAATGTACCGATGGCGCTTGTTGAAAAAAACGCTGCTATCATTCCCCATTCAATTTTAAAAATTTATGAGAATGAAGGGCATTACTCCATTTTAGGTAGTCGTTTGGGTGAAGTTATTTTTGCGCTAACAGGTAAAGAAGCAATATTGCCTGTTGCTGTTGAAGGCACTCCGGAAGAGATAGATATTGTAAAGTCACCACCAAGTGGTTTTGATTTACCCGACCCTAAAGCAATACTTGAAACATAGGTGAACCTGGTGAAAATGCGTTTGGTACCTACATTTTCAATTTTACCATCAACCTTATAAATTAAATCCGTTTGAAACTATATATAAAAAACATGGTATGCAGTCGTTGCAAAATGGCGGTAAAAGCTGAGTTTGAGAAAGCAGGCTTGCATACTTTAAACGTTGAATTGGGTGAAGTTGAATTAGCCGAACAACCACAGAAAGACACCATACATCAGCTTAATGAATCTTTAAAAAATTTGGGCTTTGAAATTATAGATGACCGGAGAAGCCGCATCATTGAAAAGATTAAAAATTGCATTGTCGAACTTATTCATCATAGTGATGAAAACATTGGCGTCAACCTTTCAACCTTCCTTTCTCAACAACTTAATTACGATTACAATTATTTAAGCAACCTGTTTTCTGAAGTGGAAGGCATAACTATTGAAAAGTATTTTATAGCCCAGCGCATTGAAAAAGTAAAGGAGTTGCTTAAGTATGATGAACTAACGATTTCTGAAATTGCTGATCGCCTTGGCTACAGCAGCGTTGGCTATTTAAGCAACCAGTTTAAAAAGCAAACAGGTCTTTCTCCATCTTTCTATAAAGCGTTGAAACAAAATAATCGCAGGAACCTTGAAGACCTGTAAAACTTACAATTCAAATCCATAATTCCGTAACAACAGATCTCTAATAGCTTTCTAATTTTGTGTCATTAAATATTTACCTATGACACATACGTACAACATAACCGGCATGACGTGCAATGGTTGTGTGTCAAAAGCAAAAAGCCAGCTGCTAAAAATCGGGGATATCACGAATGCTGAGGTGCAGCTAACATCGCCGCAGGCAACCATTACCATGCAAAAACATATACCGGTAACTATGTTGCAAGAGGCTTTAACCAAAGCTGGAAATTATAACATAACCGAGGCAGACGGAGGAATGCATCATGCGGTAATAGACGATCAAACAAAGACGTGGTTTCAAATTTACAAACCCATTTTGCTCATTTTCTTTTATATATCGGTTGCAACATTCATAGCTGCAACAACTGGTAGCGGATTTAATTGGATGACAGGAATGCGGGTGTTTATGAGTGGTTTCTTTTTAGCATTTTCCTTTTTTAAAATGTTGGATCTAAAAGGCTTTGCGCAGAGTTATGCTACGTACGATATTGTTGCAAAGCAATGGCCTGGATGGGGCTACCTCTATGCTTTTATTGAATTAGGATTGGGCATTGCCTTTGCCTTAAACTTTAACCCCACTGTTACAAATGCCGTCACTTTGGTAATCATGACCATAAGTATTGTAGGGGTTTTACAAAGCGTGGTGAATAAAAGAACTATACAATGTGCCTGTTTGGGTGCAGTGTTTAATTTGCCCATGAGTACGGTAACTATTATTGAAGATGCTTTAATGATTGCCATGAGCGCTATTATGCTGGTATTGGTGGCATAGATTTAAACAAGTACGGATAAATATTATCCTGCTTTTTTTGAAAAAAGCTTTACCTGCCGATTCGTACATTTGCGCCACCAATCATGGTGTTATAAAAAATCTCCTTATGTCAATTTATGCCCGGCGTGGCGTTTCAGCTCAGAAAGAAGAAGTGCATGCAGCTACCAAACACCTTGACCAGGGCCTGTATCCAAATGCCTTTTGTAAAATTTACAAGGATAGTTTGGGTAACGATGAAGATTGGATAAATGTTATGCATGCTGATGGTGCAGGTACCAAAAGCATACTGGCTTATTTGTATTGGAAAGAAACCGGCGATATATCTGTTTGGAAAGGCATTGCACAGGATGCAGTGGTCATGAATATTGATGATTTGTTGTGTGTGGGTATTTACGATAACATCCTTTTTTCATCAACCATAGACAGAAATAAACAGCATATACCCGGCGAAGTTTTGGAGGCGATCATAAATGGTACCAATGATATTTTTGAGTGGTTGAAAACCTTTGGTATCAACATAAATTATCTGGGAGGCGAGACAGCGGATGTAGGTGATGTGGTGCGAACGATTGCTGTAAATGGTACCATGACTGCACGATGGTCAAAGAAGAAACTAATAACGAATGACCGTATACAACCAGGAGATTTGATCGTTGGCTTCAGCAGTTTTGGCAGGGCTGATTATGAAAGTGAATACAATAGCGGTATAGGCAGTAACGGCCTCACCAGCGCAAGGCACGATGTATTGAATAAGTACTATGCAGATAATTTCCCCCAGACTTATGAAACATTGTTACCCGAAGATGTGGTTTACATAGGTAAACACCGGTTGACAGACAAAATACATCTTGCCTCTTATAACAATTACGAAACCGATATTGGTAAACTGATATTAAGCCCTACAAGAACTTACGCACCTCTTGTTAAACAGGTTTTGGAACACGAATTTGATGCAGTGCACGGCATGATACATTGTAGCGGTGGCGGCCAAACCAAATGCATGAAATATTTGCCCGGACCAATGAAGGTTATTAAAGACAACTTATTTGAGCCACCTGAAATATTTACAATCATACAGGAGGCATCCGGCTCATCAGCTTCAGAAATGTACCAGGTATTTAATATGGGCCACCGTCTTGAAATATTCACCACGGAAGAAAAAGCGCCCATCCTAATTAAAATAGCAACGCAGTTAGGTATTGAAGCCAAAGTTGTAGGAAGGGTAGAGGCAAGTGATACAAAACAATTACTGTTGAAGGGACGCTTTGGAGAAATAATCTTTTAACCTTTTGAAATTTAATTTTCATCATCTTTTCATAACATCAGGTACACGGGCAGTTTGGGAGGCTATTAACAATTTTGTTAGGTCATGCTGCTTTCAATCTATATTTTTGCCCTAATCTAAAAGGAATTATGCCAGAAGCAATTGTATCGTTACAAAACGCCAATATATACCAGGGTAGCAATCTTGTTTTGCAGGATGTAAATATTACTATTAACAAGGGTGAATTTGTTTATTTGGTAGGTAAAACAGGCTCCGGAAAAAGCAGCCTTTTAAAAACGTTGTATGGCGATTTGCCATTGAAGGAAGGAACCGGAATTGTTGCCGGCTACAACCTGAAAGAAATGGATTGGAAGAAAGTTCCTTTTTTACGCAGAACATTGGGCGTTGTTTTCCAGGACTTTCAATTACTTACAGATAGAAACGTGCATGAAAATTTAAGGTTTGTTTTGAAGGCAACCGGTTGGAAAGATGAAAAGCTGATAGAAGAGAAAATAAACGATGTGTTGGATAAAGTAGGTTTAAGAAGCAAGGGCTTTAAAATGCCTTTCGAGATGAGTGGAGGTGAGCAACAGAGAGTTGATATTGCACGGGCCATGCTTAACTCTCCCAAACTTATTCTTGCAGATGAGCCTACCGGAAACCTTGATCCCGAAACCAGCGATGAGATCATGCAACTGCTATTTCAAATTGCAAAGGATTATAACACGGCTGTAATAATGGCTACCCACGATTATATTGTTATCAACCGCTACTCTGCCCGTATGCTAAAAACAGAACGTGGAAAGGTTTACGACAGCGCTATGGTGGCTGTTTCTGAAAACAAGTAGGCAGCATTACTGACCCCAAATCCATTTTACCATTTGTTTGGCGTTAGCAGTATTGTCAAACATATTATCAAGCACCTCATGTCTTTGGTCTAAATCTTCTACCAAAAAGGGTTGGTTGTAAAGTTGCTTAATCATATGTTGCATTTCTTCTGCACTTTCAGCAACAAAACAAGCATTTTCAAGGCCGGTACCTTCGGCAGCCGCGCTGTTTACCAAACAATGCCTTCCATTAAAAAGGGCATTAACCAGTTTAAGTTTTATACCGGTAGCATTAAATGAAGGCAAAACATGTACCTGTGCTTTGCTAATCAAATCCTGCATTTCTTTCTCCGATGGATTTTCTACCAAACAGGTATGTGGTTTACTATGTGCCAGCACTTTAAGCTTACGTGCCGGATCTTTGCCTGCAACAACAAACGGAATTTCAAGATTAGCAAAAACTTCTTTAAACAACCAGGTGGCGGCTTTTTCATTTTCGCCTACCGAAAGGTTGCCATGGTACAAACAAAAATGACCTTTTCCTAATGAGCCCTGCACTTTCCAATGAGGCAGATAAAGGGGTAAAAAATCTATATTCTTACAGCCAAGTTTTCTGTATTCTTCAACATCCATGTGCGAAACACCCCAAAAGGTTGCCTTGTTAACAATCTGTTTTTCATATTCATACAACAGCTTGCTCTCCCACCAGTAATAAGCCTTTTTGGTAAACGAGCTGGTAGTTTCGTACAATTGCCTGTAGTAAACATGCTCTACATTGTGCTGGCGAACAAAAAATTTTCGGTTATTAAAACGCTCATCATTTAGGGCATAAGTGCTGTGGACCCCTTCCATAAACACAGGATAGTCATCAAGCAATAATTTGTCAAGTAACGCTGCACTATTACGGGTTGCAACTATATAGGGCAAAGTTGTGGATACCCCCTGGTGGCCTTTGAGCCGTTTGTAATAATCAACACTTACGCAATATTTATTCAATTCATCCTGCCGCCCACGACCGTTATCAAAGCAATGCAGGTGTATTTTAACCCCTTGTTGTTGTAGGGCCGGCAGTTTATAGAAAAGATCATATACTCCACCATAATTAACCGGATAAGGAACGTCGAGACTGATGATATGTAAATGCTTTTCCAATATGCTTATAATTTTGCCCGCCTTATTTTAGTACTACCCACTAAATGTTTGTAAAAAATTCAACATACATCTTCAATAAACCTACCACAACAACTTATAGAACGATAACAACACTTTTTCTTCGTTCTCCCAGTTTAAAAATTCTCTGGCCTTCAGGCAATTTTCTTTAAGATTATCATAAAGAACAGCATCCTTGAGTAAATTGTTTAAAGCGTTTGCAATTGTTTGTGAATGAGTGTCAGGTATCATGTAGGCGATTTTATACACATCGTTTATCGCCCGGTACTCAGGAAAATCAACACATACCTGCGGCACACCTGCCGTTATGTAGTCAAAAAATCTGTTGGCTAACGAGTAATATTGATTGAGACCAGTGTTCTCAAACAGCATTACTGCTATATGTGCCCGGGGAGTAAGTGCTGCGAGGTCCGTTGGCGAAACATATCCTTTTAATTCAATTTTATTTTTAGCATTATGTTTAGTAATCAAATCTTTCAGTTTTTCATAAAAATTGCCTTCTCCACAAACAACCAGTTTGGCATTAACCTCCAGCATTGCAGGCACCAATGTTTCAAAACTGCGGCCCTCGTTAACGGCTCCCTGGTATATAATAAAGGGAGGGTCAGCCGTTTGTTTGTCAGGCAGAAACGTACACCTGGGCAGGTTTCTGACAATGCTATACTTTACGCCATACCTTCTTTGTAGTTCTTCAACAATAAAATTGTTTACTGAGTAGCCATGTGAATATTTGGGGACAGCAAATTTTTCAATCTTCAACCACATTTTTTGTATTGCCGGACGGGTTACAATCTCTTTCTGCTCGGTAAAAAGTTCGTGGGCATCGTACACTCTTTTAATGCGCTTTATGCGGCTGGCAAAATATACCGGTAAAATGGTATCAAGGTCGATGGCACAAAACAGGTCTGCTTTTGAAAATAAAAGGTAGAAAAACAAGCGCAGGTTAAACGCTGCATACATGAGCTTGCCTTTTGTAAAAAAACAGTTAAGCCGTTTTTGTTTAAATGAAAGTTGAACCAGGGGTCGGGATCGCGGCATTTTTCTACCCACCAATGTTACCTGGTAACCGGCAAGAGCCAGGCTGTTGCAAATGCGGTGCATGCGCTGGTCGAACGAAAGATCGTTGGTAACGGTAAAAACGAGTGACTTCAATTAAATAGATTGGAGGCAAATATAGGGTCTTGAGAAAAATACTACAAAGATTAGGAACTGCGGTAAAATATTACCAATTGAACATTGAGAATTGAATTTATACCCTACTTATGGATCAGGCTGCCACCCGTTGTAAAATAACCTTACATGGCATAGTGGAAGTAACTACAACATGATGCGTTTCGAAGAGTGGAATTTGCAAATAATTGCCAGGTACAAGATCGTACGTTTTTGACGAAATGTGGATAGTACAGGTGCCCTCTACTATCAAAAACCTTTCGAATTCGTGTTTATGAACCTCCTCGGGTGCTATCTGTTTTACCCATACAATTGCAGTGGTGCAAGTGGGAGTATAACCAATCAATTTTACTTCTATATCGTTAAAACCAGCTAAGGGCTTCATATCAGCCCTGTTAAGCCAGTCGCTAAAATCGTCTATCTGGCTATTTTCATTTAAAAGTGGGGGAAAAGTCAATGCCTCGCCATTCTCAAGGCGTTCCATATAGTCAATCGTCGCCATTAATTCAGGCTTAATAATGGATGGTGGCGCAATAGCGTTAGCAAAAACATTTTCTTCAAACAGTAAACAAAACTTCGAGATAGCTGCTCTAACTTCCTGATGTTTTATGGACATCTCTTCAATTTCTAATGTTTCTTCGGGAAGGGTAATACCAAGCACATAATTTTCAACAATGCCTGATTCAATATATTTTTTTAAGTTTCGCATTCTCAACTACTATAAACCAGTTATTAAAATGCAAAAGACGTTTAAAAATTGGTTTGTTGTATATTTTAAATGTTATCACCAAAAATAAACCCGGGAATTACCAATTTGGTTTTATGGCTGCACGAAAGTCTTATGTAACAAATCTTGCTTCAAAGGCACGTCGTCTGGCAATTTTAAGCATCCACAAAAAAAGCCTTCGGGTATTTTTAAAGTCTTTTTTAGTTAGCCAAATTTCTTTAAAGGTTTTGGTTAATGCATCATATGCGGCGTCTTTGTTCCTGGTTATTAATAGAATAACGCCTAACAAGGCCGGAGAATAATAATTGTAAAAAGCTGTAAAAGCATTTTCATCTTCCTGTCTGAAAAATTCGAGCATTTTTACCTCATTCATCGAAAGGTACTTTTCAGGCATTGCATTACTTTGATTGTATAAGTAAAAAATCGTACCCGCCATTAAATTAAAAAATTTTGGGGTATCTGAAGGGCAGAGGGTATTATTAAAACGAAGATTTACCCGGAAACAATTATTTGCCGGGTAAATAATTAAGTAGGTAAGCGGGCAAATGATGTTTAATTACATTGCCCCAGGGCATACCAAATAACAATAAAAATCAAGATGGTACTAAAACATCCACCGCCCAATTTTTTTGCGCCATACCCGGCAATAAGCCCTCGGAAAATATTATTCATTTGTTGAGTTTTTGTTACAATGATTTTTAAAAAACTATGCCATCCAAATAACAGACAATAAGTTATAGAAAAACGGGCAGGCATGCTACGGTTTAAAAACTTCTAAAGGGTCTGTACTTTACCGGGTCAGTCAAAATCCTTATTTTTTAATTAAATTGTTGTTTTAGATGCTTGGAAAAAGCGGGCAACATTTTTATAGTAGTGTATGAAACAAAAAATTGCTAAATACTATCCGATGGGTAAAGGACGGTTTAAACACATTAAAAAACGGGAAAAAAATATCTGGAGTGTTCTTTTAGTTATGCTATGTTTTGCTTGTGCTTTTAAGAATACCTCTGCGCAAACAACAATTATTCAAGACAGTGTTTCCAATGGGCAATATGTTAAAGTAATTGCCGGTAAAAAATACCAAACGAGTGGCATACATAATTTTTTATGGGGTAAGCATTATCGCGCTGAATGGTCTACCCCCGTTAAAATAAAAGCCGTACACCTTGATACTTTAATGGGAGGCCTGGTGCCGTTTAAAAAGGGTGGGGGGCGGCAGACAAAAACTTTGCGGCTTAAGGATAAGACCGGTAAAGAATATGTGTTAAGGTCGATTGATAAAACTTTTACCAGGGCTTTGCCTGAGGTATTTCGGGGAACTTTTGTTGAAGCAGTTGCTAACGACCAGGTATCCATCGCACATCCTTATTCGGCCATAACAGTGCCCATGCTGGCAGAGGCTGCGGGTGTGTACCATACAAATCCGCAAATTGTTTTTGTGCCCGACCAGCCAGCCCTGGATACGTTTAGAAAGGACTTTAAAGACCAGTTGTACCTTTTTGAGGAGCGGCCAGACGGCTTTCAGGGAGATGCGGACAATTTTGGAAATTCGGAAGATGTGGATGGTACAGAGAAAGTGCTTAAAAAAATAAAGGAAGAAAACGATCACAGGGTTGACCAGGTTTCCTTTATAAGAGCCCGCCTGTTTGATATGTTTTTAAGTGACTGGGGCAGGCACGAAGACCAGTGGAGGTGGGCCACCTTTGAAGAAAATGGCATTAAAGTTTACAGACCCATACCCCGCGACCGCGACCAGGCATTTACAAAATTTGATGGTTTGCTGGTGGGTGTCGGCACAAAAGCCGGAAACCTGGCCTATTTGCAATCAGTGGACTATACCATAAAAAATATCAGGGGCTATAACTTTCAGGCCCGACACCTGGACAGGTTGCTGGCAAATGAACCAACTTTAGAAGTGTGGACCAGCATTGCAAAAGATTTACAGCTACGTCTTACCGATAACATCATAATCGAATCTATAAAACAACTACCACCGGAAGTTTACAATTTATCTGGTCCTGTGCTAACGGCTATGCTCATATCACGAAGAGATAGACTTGTGCAATTTGCTGAAGAATATTATGCAGTATTAGCTAAAGATGTTGAAATAACCGGTTCTGAAAATAAGGAGCAGTTTGAAGTTACCGGCATGGGTACCGATACAAAGGTTGAAATATTTGACCTCGACAGTACAGGTGCAAAAAAAGAAAAAGCGTTTTACAGCAGGGTGTTTCATTCAACGGAAACCAAAGAAATCAGGCTTTATGGAATAGGCAACAAAGACAATTTTGTTGTACAGGGAGCTACCGATAACAATATTGAAACCCGTATTATTGGCGGGCTAAAAAAAGATGACTACAAGGTGAGTGATGATTTTAAGGCTAAGCTGAAAATTTATGACAACAAGGATAACAACTACAGCATAACCAAGAATACAAAGCTGAAAGTCTCTGACGACAGTACTATACATGCTTTTGATTATAACGCCTTTTTACCCGACAAGGCCAAAATAAGAGTAGGTATGAGCTACAATAATGAGGATCGGTTGTTTGTAACATTGGGCTATCGCCTAACCAGGCAACAATGGCGAAAATCTCCTTTTGGTTACCAGGCAAACTTTAATGTCAATTACTCCATTACGCAAAAGGCTTTCAGTTTTGAATATAACGGCGTATACAACAAAGCCCTTGGCCTCTGGAACCTGGGAGTGCTGGCTTTGTACGACGGCATTAGAGATGTACATTTTTCTGGTATAGGAAATAATACCAAATTGCTGGTTTCAACACCCAATTATTACCGCTACCGCAACCATGAAGCCAATATTGCTTTAAGCCTATTTAGAAATTTTGGTCAACACCATTATGTGTCATTTACCGGTTTTTTCGATGTAGTTAGTGTCTTGCAAAATGGCGACCGGTTTATTAACCTTGGATTTGGCAATACCTATAAATCTATTTTTACTACTGATAAATTTACGGGTGCCCGTGCAGATTACAGGTATACTACTGTAAACGACAAGTACTTTCCAACAAAGGGAATCACTTTTACTTCGGAGGCAGAGTTTACCCACAATATTTATAAACCCAAAAATTCGGTAACAAGGTTTACCGGTACATTTGGTTTTTATGTACCCATTGCAAAATCGCTAACCCTCGCCATAAAAACCGGTGCAGCAACTTTGGTTGGCCATCCTGAATTTTATCAACTAAACAAATTAGGAAGCGGCCGTACCATACGCGGGTTTCAACGGTTTAGGTTTTATGGAAAAAGTGCCGTGTACAAACAAAACGAACTTCAATATAATTTTAATGTAAAGAGTTACCTGTTTAGTGGCAAAATGGGCTTGTTGGCATTGTTGGATAATGGCCGTGTCTGGCAGCCGGGCGAACAATCGAACTTATGGCATGTAGGTGCTGGTGGAGGTCTTATGATTGCACCATTTAACAAGTTTACACTTTCAGCTACCTATACAAAATCAAACGAAGATGTTCGGTTTAATGTAAGGATTGGCAAGCTGTTGTAGTCGTTGTAATCTTAGTCAAAAAATATAACGGTAGTCTTCAAGACTACCGTATACAATCTTCAAAAATTGAATATTAGTGTAATGCTAATTGTTGCCACATGTTTTAAAGTTGAAAGGAGCGTCGCAACAATGCAACACTCGTCATTCAAATGCTTATAACCAAAATATTTTTTTAATTCCAGCTACGCGAAAAAACTTTTTGCAGTAAAGTGGTAGTTCGTGCAGCAGCCTGCGAACGTACTGCCACTTCTTTTTCTGCAATCTTTCTAAACATAGACTCGGCTACCAGGCCGGCCATTAAATTGGCAAGATCAACATTTACTTTGCTACCTGTTATTGCTTGTACCGGCTTCATTATTTTATTCCACTGGTCGTTTAGTTTGTACTCTGCAATTGTTGCCTGCATAATAGGCGTAATGGATCTGCGTAACGTATCGCCGGCACTTGTTCGTAAATAATCTGTTGCAGCGGTACCACCATTTTTAATAATCCTAACGGCATCAGTAAATTTTAGATTGTTGATGCTTTTTACAAAAATGGGTACAGAAGCGGTTGCAGTTTTTTCTGCAGCGGTACTCAGTGTTGTTGTAAACCGATCAACTTCTGTAGTTAAGCCAAGCATGTTGAGTGTGTTTAAAGCCTTGGTAACCTGTTGTGGAAATATGGAGGAGAGCACCTGTTCTTTACTAAAAGCACCGGTCATATTTTCTTTTGAGCCTAACTCAAGTAATTGCCTGATGGCCATGGCAGCATCGCCTTCGGTAAGCAGGTACGAGGCCAGGCGTGAGCTGTTACAACTAAACGTTACAGGCAATGCAATTGCAAGGATTAAGGGTAAGAAAAGTTTTTTCATTGTTAGAATTTTAATGGTGAAAGATTTTGACAAGGCATCTGAAAATAACCTGCCAGATTTTAAACGCATTTGTTAAAATCGTGAAAGCCATCCAACAAAAAAAAATAGCAGGAGTTACGTGAGGTTTACAGGACAAGCTTTATAAGGAGAAGTGATGCTTTAAGACTTTTGATGTAAGGAGTGAAGATGGGTATGAACAAATGATCCCGGCTAATTATACCTAACCTTATACTTGCGCCATTGCTTGCTTTTCAAAGGGTAGAGAATATCATGCGCTGTTTCGTAGCCTTCATCAGCAATTTCCTGCTTTTGCACTTGCAAAATTCTACGTTTCTTTTTTATGCCTGAAACTAATACGAAGCTTGTAACAGTAATTGCAGCGGTAAGGCTAATAAGTATGAGCGTATTTTTTTTTGTCATGCCATTGTTCTTTAACTATTAATCGTGCTAATGCAGCTTAAGCTTTTTATCAGTCGCAAAATTATAATTATTAGTATATAGAACCATTGCCTAATTTGTTTTTTTAACAATGAGGTAGTGTACAATATTTTTAAAGAAGTTTTCTTTTCTATATATGATGCATCTGTTGCTGTTAACAAGCTGCTGATGCGAACTGTATAATGCGGTGCCTGCAAATATATTTGCCAACAAATTTGGATACTCTAAAAGCCTGTATGCATGGGTGATGTTGTGCCTCAAGCAAAATATAAACCGGAATTCTTACACCGCTTTTACATGTTGGACTTTGCCTTTGTTTTGGTAAGATGGTTAAACTGCTTTTTTACTCCCAGTAAAAAGCCTGTGTTGTCTGATAGATCACCTGCATCAATACCTATAGCTGCGGTAATGATCAGGCCAGGCAGTGGCGCTTTATACCGGAACTGCTGCATGGTATATAATTGCTTTTTATTTGGAACGAAAGGAGAAGAAGTGTTATATGTTCCATAATTGTTAGTATAGGTAATCATGGTTTTGCTATCCAACACCTTGCTAAACCGTAACAACAAACCAAGGTGAAAATCTACCACACGATTATTGATGATGTTGGTGTTACTAAGGATGGTGTTATTCGGTGCATCCCAGTTATAGGGAGTGATGGATGAAAAATATTTGCTTCCCCTTACCCTGTTAATGAACATCGGTGTACCAATTATATTGTCTTTGTACTCCCAACCAGTTTTATAGAAACCATTGTTGTAAAAACTTTGCCTGTCGCGTATTTCTACAAAATCCAGCATGTTTTTCGTAAACAAAAATTCGGCTGTTATATTTTGAAAAATGGAGGCAGACTTTTTTGAACCTACCTGCAAACCAATAAGCCTGCTATCATTGCGAATGTCAACATCCCGCCCTGTCTCGAACAAAGTTTGTTGGTATCCATGTATCAAAACACTTTTGGCATCAAATTTAAAACCTGCTTCAACCAAACCGCGTTGGTCACCGGGCCTGTTGGGCAGTATGCCGTTTGTGCTGGTTCCTACGCTGCCATCGTCGCTTGCCTTAACCAGTAAAACATCAAGAAATCCTTTCCACGATTTTTCCAATTGCATATTTCCCCTGCGGCCGCCCCATTCAACAAAATGTTGTACGCCACCATATAATTTAAACTTTTTTTTGCCCAACTGCATGTAGAAGATCTTCTCATGGTAAAAGGCATCTTTCATATACCGGTCGTTGCCAAACCAGCCATGACTTATCTGTCCCCTAATTTGTACCCAGCCTTTGGTAAACGGTACCGGAACATAATTGGTAAATGCAAAGCCTATTTTAGGAATGGGCAAGGCATTACCACTTATACCCAACGAACCCGTAGAAACATCGGCATTCATTTCTCCCGTTGTTTCTAAAAATCTTCCGGCTCTGAATTCTAATTTTTTATAACCGGTTTTTAAATAAGCTCCCGGTAAAAAAGTTTCATTAAAATGATTGTTATTGTAAACGCTGGCCCCGTAAGAAATGTAACAAGGCTTAGTGGTTGATTCGTTCTTTTTTGAGGATGAAAAACGGTGAACGTTTGAAACTGAAAAGTGAGTTGAAAGGTCAGACTTGCGGTCGGCCATAGTGCCAAACTTGTTGGCAATTAGCCATAAGGGTTGATATTGTTTAGAGGCATAGGTGGCAACTGTTCCAACTTCTAACTGCAATGAGTCAGCAAATTGAGCACTTCCTTGTAAAGCAGTTATCAAAAATAAAATACTCAATAAAGCAGTAAACCTGGCCATGTTGATATGTGTAGTTTTAAAAAAATTACTTTTTATGATTCATATTAGTCACAAACTGTTGCACCTCTCGCACCTACAATTCTAACCTTTGATTTGCTTTTAAAATTCAGTGCCATTACTTTTTAATAGATATTGCTGCAAAATAATTGATCGATGATTAAGAAATGCTGCTGTACGATTATACCCCTGTTTTTATTGATTGTTGGCTATGGACAATCAAAGCAACAAGTTATTGAAAGTATCATTAAGGAAGTTTATCAAAATTCTGCTTTGCCCACCCTTGCGCATGAAATGCTTGACAAAATTGGTCCCCGTTTGGTTGGGTCGCCAAAAATGCAACAAGCCAACGATTGGGCGGTAGCTACCTACAAAAACTGGGGTATAGAAGCACGAAATGAAAGGTGGGGAGAATGGCGCGGATGGGACCGGGGTATTTCGCACATAGATATGATTGCCCCACGGGTTAGATCGTTGGAGGGAACCCAGCTTGCCTAGAGCCCGTCAACTAAGGGAAAAACAATTACAGCCGAAACGATTATTATTCCCGACCTGGCTGATTCCATTGCTTTTGCTTTGTGGCTGCCGAACGTAAAGGGAAAGTTTGTATTGACTTCCATGATGCAGCCAACTGGCAGACCTGACTATAACTGGCAGGAGTTTGGCACCAAGGAATCGTTTGAAAAGATGAAGAGTGACCGAACCCTGCAAACACAGGCATGGAGCAAACGCCTACAAAAGACCGGGTATACAACCCGTACCTTACCCGTTGCTCTTGAAAAAGCCGGGGCAGTTGGGGTCGTTTCATCTTTATGGTCAGCAGGTTTTGGGGTAAATAAAATCTTTAGCGCTTACACCAAAATTATTCCTTCAGTAGATATTGCGCTGGAAGATTATGGGTTGTTGTACCGCCTTACCGAGTCAAATTCAAAGCCCGTGATCAGCATAAAAACCGATTCAAAGGAGACTGGTGTGGTACCCACTTTCAATACCATTGCAGAAATTAAAGGAACCGAAAAGCCGGATGAATATGTAATGCTTTCAGCTCATTTCGACTCCTGGGACGGTGCCTCAGGTGCAACCGACAATGGAACCGGTACACTTACCATGATGGAAGCCATGAGAATGCTAAAAAAATTTTATCCAAACCCAAAACGCACCATTTTGGTGGGCCATTGGGGCAGCGAAGAACAGGGATTAAATGGTTCAAGGGCATTTGTTGAAGACCACCCCGAAATTATAAATAACATACAAGCACTTTTTAACCAGGATAATGGTACTGGCCGGTTAACCAATATTGCAGGCCAGGGATTTTTACAATCGTACAAATACATTGGCAACTGGCTGACTGCTGTTCCCGACAGTCTTAAGGATGGATTAACCACTACTTTTCCCGGATCGCCGGGCGGCGGAGGTTCTGACTATGCTTCGTTTGTAGCCGCAGGAGTACCGGCGTTTTCACTTAGCTCGTTGAGCTGGTCGTACGGTACTTATACCTGGCATACCAACCGCGACTCTTACGATAAAATTGTGTTTGACGACCTCAAAAAAAATGTAATACTTGCAGCCATCATGGCCTATATGGCAAGCGAGGATGACAGCAAAACTTCAAGAGAAAAAATTATGTTGCCAATTGACCCCAAAACCGGGATGCCTGGCAACTGGCCGGTTCAAAAGAGCCCAACCCGCAAAGGGGGGATCGACTAAATATTTTTAAATGCAGACTTGGGAGAAGACGGAATTTAGTTCCGTCTTTTTTATTACTTACAGGCTATCCCAGCGCTATCCAAGGTTTTTTCTACAAAATTATTTTATACCGATGACAACTTTAGGCTTTCGAGAATCGTATAATATATGGGTGCCGGCTGGTAAAAGCAACTATAATAGGCTGGTCCGATTTTTTACAAAGACTGTTTATGGAAAACGCTATTTACTTTTTTATCGAAAATTTTTTTATCGCCTGGGTTTTTGTCCCAATCGTGTTAATATATAAAACAAAATTATTTATTTAATTAAACAGCGAACCCCAGGTGGCACTAACCAACTTCTTTTACTTTAATCACCCCAACGTTGCAACCACACACGACACTGAATTGCAAAACCGGAAAAAATTTCAAAACGTACTCTCCGGTGTATTGGCCGGACTGATTGTATTGCAAATTATATTGGCTATACCAGTGTTAATTTCGGGTGAATAAACACTGAAGTAGGAGTGAATAAATTTCTGAGCAAGTCCCACAAGGTGCCTGTATTTTTTTACTGGTTTGGGGTAGCTGCGAATCGGGACTTGAATACTATGTCAGGAGCTGTTTAAATTTAATTTGAAACTTTGATTTTGAAAATGAAGAAGCCATATATACTACAGATAAAGTGATTGCGACCCTTCGACAAGCTTAGGGTAAACCGCCACGCCGATATGAAAACTTGCCTGCAAAGCGTGGAAAAGAAGAAGCTATGGAAAACTGCTGCTGGTATATTAAAACATCATTTTAAAACAGCTTCTCAGAGGTATTTTTTCAACATTTCTCCCCAATACTTTGCTTTATGCGCCTCTCCGTCCCAAAAATATAAGGTATTGTGTATTTTTTTTTCTGAAAGGCAGTTACTCAGCGCAATGTTGTTTTGTAAAAATCCATCTTCAACACCTATAGCTAAAGTAATTTCTAGTCTTTGTAACACCCTTATCAATTGCTGACTTTTTAGCAGGGGTAGAAAATAAGTGGGAGTGTTGGCAAAAATGTCGTCGTTTTTAAAGCCTTCAAAGAGGTCGTCAAAAAACTCGAGCTGCATGGTCAGGTCATAGCGGCCACTTAAACCTATTACTCTTTGAAAGTGAAACGGGTACCTTAAAGCCATATTGACGGCATGAAAGGCTCCAAGGCTACAACCCGCTATAATTGTCTGAAAATCGTTATTCTTCTGCCTTATAAATGTCATTACTTCATCCAACACATATTTTTCATAACCAAAATGGCGCTTGATCCTTTCAGCAGGTGCTATGGTTTTGCAATACAAACTGGTTTTATCAACGCTGTCAATACAGTACACTTGTAACTCTCCACGATCTATTTTATCGCTGATTGCATCAATGACACCCCAGTCTTCATAATCGTAAAATCTAGCTGTACGTGTGGGAAAAAATAACATGGGTTTCCCTCCATGTCCAAAAATAAGCAATTCCATATCCCTTTGTAAATGCACGCTAAACCACCTGTGGTATTCTCTTCTGACTTTATTTTTAAAAAAAGATACTTCGTTGTAGGTTGAAATGGCCATTAATGAATTTCTAGTGAATTAATATCGTATGGCCTCGTTCTGTAAAATTTCAATATTCCGGGTATAAACAAATTTAAAAACATATTACACTATAGCACCAGTATTGAATATTTAGTGTAAAAGTAATTTACAAATGTTACTTACATCTTAAGTTTTAATAAGTTTAAGGCAATATGTAAAAGAATTAAGGCCAACCTATAAACAGCAAGGTAGCGGCCAAGTATCATCCTTCAGTTATTATGTTTTGTCCATCCTGCCTTGCAGCAAAACTAATCTTAGCGGCAGCTTCTTTTCGTAAACAATCATTACTTTTTGTCCGCTGTAAATTTATTGTTATCAACATCTTTCAAAAAAGCAATAAGGTTTGTAAAATAATTTTGTTGGTCGTCATACATACTTAGTTGGCTTCCTTTAGGACATAAATACGTCCGGTTGTTTTTGGTATCATTTGCCCTTCTTTTTTCATGTCAACGGGATTCATTTCATCGTAGATGACACCAGGTACAAGTGTTGGTACTTTAATATTGGGTAGGCTGTCCCACATTTTGCAATCTTTGAAATTGCCTGTGACATGTGATTCATCAGCGCCTTGCATGTGGATATATATTGAGTGATTTGCTTTTTTGAATGCCTTAGCGGCTCAGGCCAATTTTAAAAGGGTATACGGCAAGCATTTTGGGTGTATAATTTATTCTTTAACAAGTCCTGATAAACAGGCAAATCGTGCAGTTTAGGTTTATCCAATCAATCAAAAGTTGCCCAATTGCTGTTTCGTGAGAAACTCATTTTTTTGCTTATTGCTATAACCTACATAGCTTTTGATACCGGCAGTCATATTTGATAAAATTGCACCTTTTACATGGCTTTAATATTTGTCTAAATATTTTATAGCCAACATTCCACCCCACAACTGTCCATTTAGTTTGGCATCATCTTCACATCCTTTTCTTTTTAACAGGATGCTGCACAATGATTACAAAGTGCCATACATTTTAGGCAGGTTCTAATACATTTTTTAAAACCATGATAACCCATTTTATTAAATTTAAAAGTGAAATAATTTAAATTTATGAAGCCAGGTTAGTTTAAAAAGGATCAGAAAGTTCGCTGATGCGGATAAGTTTTTTATTTACAAATTCATCGATACCCAATTCAGAAAGTTCTCGTCCATAACCAGATCTTTTTGTACCGCCAAAGGGTAAATCAGCCTGCGTCCATGTTGGGTGGTTAATGAAAACCATACCGGTATCAATCTGGTCTGCAACCCGTTTTCCTCTTTCAATATCTTGTGTAAATACGCTTCCGCCGAGGCCATAAGGCGAATCATTGGCTAAATCAATTGCAGCTTGTTCATCCTTCACCCTAAAAAATGTAGCTACCGGCCCAAACAATTCTTCGTAATAGACAGGGTTATCAGGCAGCATATTGGTAATAATAGTTGGCTCCATAAAAGCACCTTCTCTCTGCAATCTTTTTCCTCCCAATAAAATAGTTGCGCCGCCATCAACAGCTTTTTGCACCTGCGCTGCTATTTGCTCCGCAGCTGCTTCACTACTCATTGGCCCTAATTGTGTGTTGGCATCCATTGGATCACCAACTATCAATTCTGAAAATTTCGTTTTAAATTTTTCTAAAAAAATATCTGCCACACTTTTTACCACAATAAACCTTTTAGAAGCCACACAACATTGCCCATTATTATTTATCCTTCCGGTTACCGCCCATTCAACCGTTTTATCCATATCGGCATCTTCCAGTACAATAAACGCATCGCTTCCTCCTAGTTCCAATACTGATTTCTTTAAATACTTTCCAGCCTCCGATGCTATGCTGGCACCTGCGGCTTCGCTACCGGTAAGCGACACTCCTTTTATTCTTTTATCAGCAACCAGTGCAGATGCCCGTTTGCCAGATATCAACAGGTTTGTATATAGGCCAACTGGTGCTCCTGCTTCTTTAAATATTTCCTCAATGGCAATACCACATTGAGGAACGATGGAAGCATGTTTTACTAAGATAGTATTGCCTGTCATAATATTGGGTGCGGCAAAACGGGCTACCTGGTAAAATGGAAAATTCCAAGGCTCTACACCCAGCAAAACTCCAATTGGTGAATGCCTGATGAGTGCATTACCATGCGTAGGGTGTAGTATTTTATCAGCCAAAAAACTTTCGGCATTTTTGGCGTAGTAATCAAATATTTCAGCACTTAATTTTATTTCGCCTTCCGCATGTTCAAACAGTTTACCCATTTCTAATGTTATCATCTTTGCTAACACATCTTTTTTCTCTCTTAGCAAACCAGCAACCTTGTGCAATACATCACCTCTTAATTTGTATTCTGTCTTCTTCCAGTTTTCAAAAGTGCTTGCTGCTTTTGTTACAGCTTTATCAACTTCTTCGTCTGTCATTTCAATAAAAGATTCAATAACTTTATTTGTTGTGGGATTAACTGTTTGAATAGACATTTTTAAATTAATTTTTGAAAGAAATAAAATTGAAAGTTATTTTACAAGAATTATTAATCTTACACTTTAAAGTGTCTAAGAACTTTTTAAAAAGTACTATTATGCGAATATTTATTTGTTTAAATGGCAAAGACGTAATTTGAAAATAAGTGCAACCAGTTGAATTTATTAATTAAACACAGCCCTATAAAAAGTTCACAATCGATTGTTTGTTGAAAATTGCTAACTAGTTGTATTTCCGAATTGCTTTTTTAATTACAAAAAGATTTGCTTAGTAAAACTTATAAAATAAACGGTTGCTCACTCGTATACCATTTCGTTGGTCACTGCAGGAAGATTGGGAAACCACAGTGTTTAAGATAACCGTTATACCAATCTGACATATTGCGTAAGTTTCACTAAGCTAAATTAATAATTATCAATTGGATCATGCCCTACCAACTTGTGTTGTGTTAGTCTTTTGGCATTAATACGCTGTTAATAACATGAATTACTCCGTTAGTTGCTTTAAGGTCAGTTGCTGTAACAGTTGCCTTACCGCCTTTTTCGTCCGTCAACACAACTTTTCCTTTTACAACTTTTGCGGTTAGCATTCCTCCGGCCACTGTTGTTAAAGATGCCTTACCACCGCCTTTTTTAATAGCTGCCATAACAGCTTTCGCATTAAGGTTTCCGGCAACCACATGGTAGGTTAAAATGCCTGCGAGTTTTGATTTATTTTCAGGCTTCAATAAATTATCAAGCGTACCTGCGGGTAGTTTTGCAAAAGCATTATTGGTGGGTGCAAAAACTGTGAAGGGGCCTTCACTTTTTAAAGTAGTTACCAGGTCTGCTGCTTTAACTGCCGCAACAAGTGTGGTGTGTGCTTTGGAGCCTGCGGCTACATCCACAATATCTTTTTTAGTTTGTGCCATTGCGTTAATGGACAGTAATATTGCTGCAACGAAAAGCACAGCGTTCTTAATTAATTTCATAACTATATATTTAAAATGTAAAAAGAATACTGTTTAAAAAATAGAACCTCACCTAAGCAAGGCTCTATTTTAATGATTAGAAAGATTTAATCTTAAGGTAATAGCACTTTGTCAATTACATGGATAACTCCATTTGAAGCCTCAATATCAGCAGTTGTAACTTCTGCGTTTCCTACCATTACTTTTCCGTCTTTCACCATCACTTTTAATTTGCTCCCCTCTACTGTAGTTAACTCTTGACCATCTTCCAAATCAGCAGCCATCGTTGCTCCGCTTACAACATGGTAAGTCAAAATTTTAGAAAGCTTTTCTTTGTTTTCAGGTTTTAATAATTTGTCCACTTCTGATTGTATGGCAGCAAAAGCCGCATCAGTAGGTGCAAAAACTGTAAATGGTCCTTCACCTTGCAAAGTTTCTATCAAGCCTGCAGCTGTTACAGCGGCAGCAAGCGTTTTACATTCTGTTGCAGCAATTGCTACAATGTCTTTGTTCATTGTCATTTCTTTTTCCATTTTTTTTGATTTTTATATAGAGAAGGAATTTTCCCTACTTAAAGAGTTGTTTAAATAAAACGTGCTTCTATTTTCTAGATGCTGTTCAATGGGAAGTATTAAAAACCAATAAAAGGAGATTGAGATTTCAATCTCCTTCCCGCAAACCTTATACGCTTAATATATGAGTAAGGAACGAACGGTCTCTTATCGGTTATGGCTGCCAGCATTTTTAATTTTTCTTTCTACTTTCTTCCTGCTTTACTAATTTGCCGTAAACTCCCATGATAAGAATGGGTGCTGCCCACTGTCCGACAAATTCCGAATCCTTATCTCGTCCTAGACATTTTAATGTAAGTGATACAGCCATTGTGCCGATTGCGGTGAACAAAAACACATCGGAAGGAATTTTTATTGTTTGCTTTTCGATTGCTTTAGTAGTTACATCTTCTTTTGCAGATAAATTTTCCATTTTACTTTTTTTATTGATGAATTGAATTGATTGTTTATAAATTTATTTTTCAATAATTGCCTATTGTGGTAATAACTCATGAAATCGATTCTTCGATTTAATTTTATTTCTCCATGTGCTCCAGGCACCTGTATTCCACAATACTAAACCAATTAACAGTGGCTGAAATGGCAACCTTATCCAGCGAAGCAAATCGGAGTTTAAACCAAAGGCATCCTTGTGATTTATTAATTGAGCAATCTTTCCAGGAAAAACACCAATAAAGAAGATAGCAACTATCCAACCAACCGTAGTTTGCCGTTTTGATAGAAAAAGCAAGGAAACTCCGAAAAGTATTTCAACAACTCCAGACAAAAGAACATTTGTATCTCTCAGTATGGGCAACCATTCCGGAACTTGTGCTAAAAAGGCTGTACGCTGAAAACTAAGATGACTTATCCCTGCCAGAAGAAGAAAGAGTCCGAGCAGTATGCGTACAGTTGTTTGACTTTTTGTTGATTGCATTGCGTATCTTTTATTTTCACTCTATTAATACTTCACTGCTTAAAATGCTGCTATGATCAGCCAAGGCTACAATAAACTTTTCTAAAAACTCCTTTGTCTTTTCATCGGTTAAATTCCCGTTTTCGTCAAACTTTTTGTTTACCTCCGTGATCACTACTTCGGGTACATTCATGCTCATGGCATTTACCGCCACCAATATCTGCCGCAGGTGATATTGTGCCCTTACACCACCCAGCAAACTCGGGCTTGCACTAATTATACCCACCGCTTTTTTATCAAATGGTTTTGCCGGATGTTTGGAGAGGAAATCAATTACATTTTTAAGCGCTCCCGGAATAGAATAATTATATTCCGGTGTAACTATGATAAGTGCATCGGCAGTTTTGATGGCAGTACTTATTTTTTCAACCGATTCAGGTAAAATCTTTTCATGCAAATCAAAATTGTACATAGGAACATCAGTAATCAATATTTGTTCAATAGCAATATTTGCAGGTGCAAGTTTTTGTGCCGCTTTTAATACCATTGTGTTATAAGATTTATTTCTTAAACTTCCGGAAATGGCAACAAAATGATAGTTATCTTTCATCGTTTTATTTTATAAATAGATTATTGTACTGAAATTCCCCCATCAATTACCTGGGTTGTGCCGGTTACGTATTGGCTGTCATCACTTGCAAGAAATAAAACCAATTTCGCAATCTCAATGGGTTCTGCATATCGTCCTAATGGAATGGTAGCCTCAAATTGCTTTTTTACTACTTCGGCATTTCCTGCCGATGCCCCTTCTTCAATAGATCGCATCATTCTATTATTTACTGGTGCAGGATGAACAGAATTTACCCTGATTTTTCGGGGAGCAGCTTCAATAGCTGTTGTTCGCATAATACCCACAACAGCGTGTTTACTGGTTGCATAGGCGCTTAAATTAGCAAAACCTAAAATACCAGCTACAGATGAAGTCATGATTATGCTGCCGCCATCCTTCATTTGCGGTAATGCATATTTATTCCCCAACCATGTACCCTTTACATTTACAGAAATTACCTTATCGAAAATTTCTTCAGGGTAATCTATAATCGGTTTTACAACTCCTTCAATACCTGCATTGTTGAAAAAAACATCAATTTTCCCAAACAATTTTACTGTTTCATTTATATAATGTTCTACTTCAACTGCTTTTGAAACATCGGCAATGCAATATTTTGCGTGCTCACTATTTAATTCCTGTACGGCTGTTTTTAGTAAGTCCTCAGTAAGGTCAACTAACATCACTTTTGCACCTTCATCTAAAAATAATTTAGCAGTTATTTTTCCGATACTACCAGCGCCACCAGTTATAATGGCAACTTTGTTTTCTAATTTTTTCATGGTTCTGTTTTTATACTTAATTTATTTTATAAATTAATTTTACCATGTTCACCTTCGTCATATTCCTTTCCGGTTACGATTGCTTTTAGGATGTTGAAAAGAACCACCATTTTACTCGAGCTGCTGTCCCAATAATTTACTTCGCCGGGAGTTACTTTAATAAGTGTCATATCGGGGTCGTCCAAACCAAGAGGAAACCATGCTTTTAAAATGGAACTCCACAACGCTGCCATTTGGGTTTTGTCGTTTACCAACGATGCTGAGCCGTGAATCATTAAATAGTTGTTACTGCTCTCATTGGTAATGGCAATAGATACTTTTTTGCTTTCTTCAATTTCGTCAACTTTAGGTGACGATGCCTTTGTAAAAAACCAGATAGTGCCATCTTCATCAATTTTACTTATACTCATTGGCCTACCTGATAAATTTTCGGTATTTTGCTCGTTTGTGATAAGCATACACACACGTACACCTTTGACCATTTCAATTAGTTTTTCAACATTTTGACTGGTTTCCTGTTTCATAAAAATTTATTTAAGTTTTAACATGCGTCCTAACCAATAGGGCAAATACCATACTTAAAGTTCTGGCTTTGAAAAGGAGAGAATGTTTAACATTTGAGGGATTGTGTTAAAACATTCACGCATTCTTGGGGAGATTGTTGCTCAATAGAGATTGAGGCTTGCCACTGTTGTATGACGTACAACTGGCAGGGATTAGCGATGTACCGGAATTAATATTCCGTACGCCCGGTACCGATGATGATTGAAAAACAGAAGATGGAGATAACAACAAACACTTGAATATCTAACGCTGAGCTGGATATGAAGCAGGGGAGCGAACAAAAAGTTCATCATAACGTCCGTCAGCCGGTATTTTGGCAAACCCCCTTTTGTAAGTTCACCCTTCGACTGGTGTATCGAATTTAAAGCCTTTCTTCAACGAAGCAGTGTGTGTTCCGGAAGCTTGCACAAGGCAGTCTCTTTTGCGAGGTTAGTTTTTGTTGGTTGGCTTTGTTTTCCTTGTGAATGTCCCTGACTTGGTAGTTGGCTGGCTTTAGTTGTTACGGTTACGAGGTTTATAAAATTGATTACAAGTTTTAAAAAATATTTTGTAAAAAGAAAAATTCTTTAAAGTACTTTGGATTTTTATTTGAAGACACTCCTCCTTTAACGGAACAATGTTCTCC
>JAJAYD010000002.1 GCA_026786345.1 Chitinophagaceae bacterium | reverse complement strand
TAGTTACAAAAAGCCATGTGCTGGCTGGTTTCTTTGGAATTTTCCTCATCACACTTTCAGTTATTTCAATTGTATTTGGCAGCTGGTTTCCTGTGATTGGCTGGTTCAGCAGTTCGTCCATTCTGCTCATTGTTTTCTACTTAATAGCCGTCCGTATTATTTTTAAAAATGAACAACATATTGCTGCTGCAAATGTTGACAATCCTGTTCCACTTGTTCATCATACGCATAAAGATATTTCCCTGCAACTGGCCATTAAGCGTTATGCTTTATTTGCATTGATGGTAATTGCAGGCGCTATTGCATTACCCTATTTTGCCGACCATCTCGCTACGGAAGCCGGGTTAAGTAAATCATTTGTAGGAACATTATTGGTGGCAGCTACCACTTCATTGCCCGAACTGGTAGTGTCTATTGCAGCAGTTCGTTTGGGTAGTATGGATATAGCCGTTGGAAATTTGTTGGGCAGCAATATTTTTAATATGTTCATCCTGGCTTTTAATGATTTGATTTATAGAAAAGGCCCGTTGCTGCAGGCCACCAACCCCAACCATGCACTAAGCGGTCTGGTAACTTTGTTGATGACTGCCGTCGTAGGCATCAGCATTATGTACAGCTCACAAAAAAAACGTTTTGTATTAGGCATTGACGCTATCATACTCATTCTTCATTACACCATTCTTATACTGGCTTTATACCGTAAGGGATAAATATTTTTATTATGAACTGGCATTTACTCAATCAACAGGAACTTTTAGAAAAACTTGGTGCAAAGCCCGATGGTTTGCAACAGGTAGTTGCAGAAGAAAAACTGCAAACCCACGGACCGAATGAACTGGTTCGTGAAAAGAAAAAACCGCTTTGGCTTAAATTCCTGAAACAGTTCCAGGATTTTATGATTGTTGTATTGATGATAGCCGCTGTTATATCGGGCATCATGGGCGATGTAACCGATACGGTTATCATTTTAATCATTGTAATTCTAAATGCTGTCATAGGCTTTGTGCAGGAGTACCGTGCCGAAAAAGCAGTGGAAGCGTTACGCAGCATGGCGGCGCCCAATGCCACAGTAATGCGTGAGGGAAACATAAAAACAATACCGGCGCAGGAATTGGTGCCCGGCGATAAAGTATTGCTGGAAGCCGGACAAATAGTACCTGCCGACATCCGCCTGCTGCAAGTACACAGTCTTAAAATGCAGGAAGCTGCTTTAACCGGCGAATCGAATGATGTAGAAAAAAATATTGGCGAATTGCAGGGAGAAGACCTGCCGCTTGGCGACAGGAAAAACATGGCTTTTAAAGGAACTTTTGTAACCAATGGAAGGGGCGAAGGCGTAGTGGTGCAAACCGGTATGGAAACAGAAATGGGTAAAATTGCAAAAATGCTGACCGGCGAAGATAATACCACACCATTACAAAAAAGGATGGCAGCGTTTGGAAAAAAATTGTCGTTCGTTGTGTTGGGAATTTGCATTATTATTTTTGCAACCGGCTACCTGCGTGGCGAGGATCCCCTTCGCTTATTGCTTACTACCATCTCAATAGCTGTTGCTGCTATACCTGAAGCATTACCGGCTGTTATTACAATTTCGTTAGCCCTGGGCGCACAGCGAATGGTGCGGCGGCAAGCCCTCATCCGCAAATTGCCTGCAGTAGAAACATTGGGTTCTGTTACCTATATCTGCACCGATAAAACAGGTACACTTACGCAAAATAAAATGCAGGTAGAGCAATCAATTGTTTTAAATAATAATAATGCAGATGAAAGCAACGAGCTCCTTTTATTAAACATGGCGCTTAGCAATGATGTGCAGGTAAATGAAAAAGGGGCTTCCGTTGGCGACTCTACCGAGCTGGCTTTATATGAATTTGCTGCCACCAAACAACACAGTAAAAATGATTTGCAGAATAAATATCCACGGGTAGCAGAAATCCCTTTTGATTCAGAACGAAAATGCATGAGTACACTGCACAGCTACCAAAACAGGCACGTATTATTTACAAAAGGAGCAATGGAATCTTTATTGGAACGTTCTGCTTTACAGGATGAAACTTATGCAAAAGATTTACATCAGCAAACAGAAGAATTAGCAGCAAAAGGTTACAGGGTATTGGCACATGCTTACCGATGGGTAGATGATTATTCTGAGCAAACATCTTTAGATGATTTGGAAAAAAATCTAACCCTCATTGGGCTTACAGGCATTATGGATCCGCCACGGTTAGAAGCTGCACAGGCAATAGCCGATTGTTATACAGCCGGCATACAACCGGTAATGATAACCGGCGACCATCCCGAAACAGCCCGGAGCATTGCATCCAAAATAGGCATACTAACCAAAGCCGATGAAAGCAACAAATATGCAGTAATAGCCGGTAAGGAATTATCGAAATTGAGCTGGGAAGATTTTTTAAACCGTGTAAAAAAAATCAGGGTATATGCAAGGGTGTCACCAGAACAAAAATTACACATTGTTAAAGCATTGCAGGAAAAGGAACAGTTTGTAGCCATGACAGGCGATGGTGTAAATGATGCGCCTGCATTAAAGAATGCCGACATTGGCGTGGCCATGGGCATTACCGGAACAGATGTTTCAAAAGAAGCGGCGCACATGATTTTGCTGGATGATAATTTTGCCACCATTGCAAAAGCAGTACGGGAAGGCCGCCGGATTTTTGATAACATACGCAAGTTTATTAAATACACACTTACCTCCAATGCCGGCGAAATATGGGCAATCTTTTTAGCGCCGTTAGTTGGCTTGCCCATTCCTTTATTACCCGTTCATATTTTATGGATAAACCTGGTAACAGATGGTTTGCCCGGTCTTGCTCTTTCCAGCGAAAAAGCCGAGAAAGACATTATGCAGCGGCCACCCCGCCATCCCAAAGAAAGCATTTTTGCAAAAGGCCTGGGCGTACATGTTATGTGGGTTGGATTATTAATGGGGGCTGTAACATTGGTCACACAGGCATGGTCTATTCATGAATCCAATTCACACTGGCAAACGATGGCATTTAATGTACTTTGCCTTAGCCAGATGGGGCATGTGCTCGCCATCCGTTCAGAAAGCCAGTCGTTTTTCAGCATGGGGATATTCACTAATAAACCATTGATTGGCGCTGTGTTGCTTACTCTATTGCTTCAGATAGCAATAACGTATGTTCCGTTTTTACAACCCATCTTCAGAACCGAAGCATTAACGCTAAATGAATTTTTATTGGTAGGTGCTGCTTCATCAATCGTATTCTTTGCGGTAGAAATTGAGAAAGCAATTTTCAGGAAGAAAAGAAGGGCAGAACTGAAGAAGCATATTGTTTAATAACAGAACAGGTACTGCTTTTATTTAACAAATAAATTTTTCTATAAAAAGAATGACTGAGTTGAAAAAACTTTTTATAATCAGGAGAATAAAAATCTTTACAGGTTTGTTGCTTATTTTAAATGGTTTTTGCAATCCCGTTCAGGCTCAAAGTTTTCAAAGCCAATTAGGTTCGTGGAATATTATAAACGCAAAAATGAATATTAATAAGCAATGGAGTTTGTTTATTGAACCACAATTGCGAAGCCTGTCTTTTTACAACCAGTTCCACTATTACGAATTAAAAGGTGGACTAACTTATAAAATAAATTCAAACTTTGTAGTTACCACTGGTGTTGGGTCGTACAATACTTATAGCGAAGGGGGTAATTTTAAAATGCCTTATGTGCAAAAAGAAATACGCACCTGGGTACAATTGGTAATGAACCAGCACATGGAAATAATAAAATTAGACCACCGGTACCGGGCCGAACAACGCTTTACAACCAATGGTTATCGAAACCGGTTCAGGTACAGATTAAATACGGTGGTTCCAATAAATAACAAAAAAGTGATACCCAAAACATTTTATGCAGCAGTTTGGAATGAAGTGTTTTTTACAGATAAAGTCCCCTATTTTGAACGAAACCGTTTTTTTATCGGAGGGGGTTATGAAGTAAATGAAACGTTGGCTTTTCAAACTGGCTATGTACATCAGTTTGATTACAAAATCAGCGATGAAACCGGCCGTGATTTCTTTCAGATTTCAATGTTACTGAATTTTGATTTAAAGAAAGGGAAACAGGAATTTATGCCCGGTGTTTCTGACTAAGATGCTGTTAAATATTTATACCAAAGAACAAAATATATGCTAACAGTTACATAGTTAAGTTATCAAAGAAAACTACGCAAACGGTTAACGTAAATTACAAAACGCTCGACGGAACAATATTGGAGGGATCTGCCAAAAGTCCTACCGACTATACAGGGAAAACCGGTACGCTTTCTATTCCTGTCGGCACACAATCAGGAGTCATCAGTGTAGGTATAGCCAAAGACAATATAACTGAACCAATAGAAAACTTTACGGTAGTACTAAGCAGCCCAATAAATGCCTCCATTAGTGTTGGAACTGGTGTGGTAGCAATACTGGATGGAACACCCCTACAAAATTCGGCTAAAGTAGTATCAACCATGACCACCGAAGTAAAACCATTAGTTGAAGAACAAAAGCTAAGTATAAAAGCAATGCCGAATCCAACACCCCACCAGTTTACATTGGTTACGCAAAGCGG
>JAJAYD010000001.1 GCA_026786345.1 Chitinophagaceae bacterium | reverse complement strand
GGGGTGCATCCCCTTTTTGCCGCAGTTTAGGGGGGCCCGGGGGGGGGTGCGGCCCCCGCCCACGGCCTGCTGCGCCGCTGTTGGTCGCCTGACCAACAGCGATAATTTTGGATGCACCCGATATCATAATTATTTAATTGCTTAATTGACTGCGTTATGAAAAAATTAAATTGCCTGCTACTGTTATTTTGTTGTGTACACCTGGCACAGGCACAAAACAAAGTGGTACTTACCAAATCATCAACAACACATCTCATCAATCGAAATATTTACGGTCATTTTGCCGAACACCTGGGCAGGTGCATATACGGAGGTTTTTATGTTGGTGAGGGTAACAAAAAGATCCCGAATAAAAATGGTATTCGGACCGATGTGGTGGAAGCAATGAAAAAATTGAAGATACCGAACCTGCGTTGGCCGGGTGGTTGTTTTGCCGACACCTACCATTGGAAGGATGGGGTAGGACCGAAAACGCAAAGGCCCACTATTGTAAATGCCTGGTGGGGTGGTGTAACAGAGGACAACAGCTTTGGTACCAACGAATTTTTAAACATGTGCGAAATGCTGGGTGCCGAACCTTACCTCGCTGCAAACATAGGCACCGGTACGCCGCAAGAGTTGATTGATTGGGTACAGTATGTAAGTTTTTCAGGAGTAAGCCCCATGTCTAAACTTCGTAAGCAAAACGGTAGAAGTAAACCCTGGAATGTAAAATTTTGGGGGGTGGGTAACGAGGCCTGGGGTTGTGGCGGTAATATGCGACCGGAATATTATGCTGATAAATACCGTGAGTCTTCCACCTTTATGTCGGGCTGGTCGAACGATAAAAAAATATATAGAATAGCTGCAGGCGCCAACTCGGGCGATTTAAACTGGACAGAAACTTTAATGAAAACCATTCCTTTAAATATGATGGAAGGAATAGGGCTCCATCACTATGCGGTTATAGATTGGAATAAAAAAGGCTCAGCCACCGATTATAATGAAGAGCAGTATTTTACTACCATGAAACGTGCTTTGTACATGGACGAATTGATTACGAAAAACGAAGCCATTTTAGACAAGTATGATCCAAAAAAGAAAGTTGGATTGATAGTGGATGAATGGGGAGGATGGTACAATGTTGAACCCGGAACCAATCCCGGTTTTTTGTACCAGCAAAACACTATGCGGGATGCGGTGTTAGCCGCTTCAACACTAAATATTTTTAACAACCATTCAGAGAGAGTAAGAATGGCAAATCTTGCCCAGGCTATAAATGTGTTGCAATCAGTTATTCTAACACAGCAACAAAAGATGATCCTTACCCCTACCTACCATGTTATGGAAATGTATACGGTGCATCAGGATGCTACTTTTATTCCTTTAAATGTAAAGAGTGAGGATTATGAATTGGGTAACGAAAAATTGCCTGCCATATCAGCATCCGCCTCTATAGACAGTATAGGCAATGTTCATATTACGTTGGCTAATATCGACATGAACAAGGAGCAGGAGGTTTCGATTGATGTATCTGATTATAAACTGACCAATGTAAAAGGCAGGGTACTTACTTCAGCCAAAGTTCAGGATCATAATTCGTTCGAAAATCCAAACAAAATAAAGCCGGCTATGTACAATGGCGCAAGCCTTTCAGGCAATTCTTTATCAGTTAAAATACCACCTTTCTCAGTCGTGGTGCTTCAATTAAAATAACCCTTAATAAAGTCTTATTTATAATCTTCTTTGCAGCATGCATAGGGGATTGGTATTTAGTGAACTTTTCTGAAATCAGTCATTTATATTTGCAATCCAAAAAAACGCCTGTTATGAAAGTTATGAAGTTTGGTGGCACCAGTGTAGGTAAGCCTGAAAGAATGCATGGTGTGGCAAAACTAATTACCCGCGATAATGAATCTGCCATTGTTGTATTAAGTGCACTAAGCGGCACTACCAATCTTTTAGTTAACATTAGCGAGGGGTTGGCAAGCAATGAACGCAGCGATGCCAGGCAAAAAATTGATCAGCTTGAAGCGCAATACATGCAGTTTGTAGAAGATCTGTTACAAACTGATGTTGCTAAAGAGAAGGCAAAAAAGTACCTGGCCGAACATTTCGAATTTTTAAACATCATTTTAAAAATATCGTTTAGCGAGGCTTTAAATAAAGATATTCTTGCCCAGGGCGAGTTAATGAGCACCCGTTTATTTTCAGTGTACCTGGAGGAGCAGGGTATCAATCATGTGTTGCTGCCGGCATTAGAGTTTATGCAGATTGATGCCTACGAAGAACCGCAGATCGGCAACATTAAAGTAAAACTCAGTCAGCTTATAAATGCCAATTCTGGTCAAACACTCTTTATTACCCAGGGATATATTTGTCGCAACAGTAAGGGCGAAGTTGACAATTTAAAAAGGGGAGGAAGTGATTACAGCGCCTCTTTGATTGCTGCTGCTATTAATGCAAGTGTGTGCGAAATTTGGACGGATATAGATGGCATGCACAACAACGACCCCAGGGTGGTTGAAAAAACGATACCCATTGAACAATTGAGTTTTGATGAGGCTGCTGAACTTGCCTATTTCGGTGCAAAAATTTTGCACCCGGCATCAATCTGGCCGGCCCAGCATTTTAATATTCCGGTTAAGTTGCTTAACACCATGGACCCTGAAGCACGGGGAACCATTATTTTGCAGGAAGCTGGAAGTGTAGGTATTAAAGCGATGGCTGCAAAGGATGGAATAGTGGCCATTAAAATAAAGAGCAGCCGTATGTTACTTGCCTATGGTTTTTTAAGAAAAATATTTGAAGTATTTGAGAAGTATCGTACTTCAATCGATATGATTACAACTTCGGAAGTGGCCGTTTCTTTAACCATAGACAGCAAGCAATTTTTACCCGAGATTTTAAAAGAACTGGAAGCATTTGGTAGTGTAGAAATTGATGACAATCAAACGATCGTTTCAATTGTGGGCAACGAGATTGCTAAAACACCTGATATTATGAAACGTTTGTTTGACTCTATCAGTAATATACCCGTTAGAATGGTTAGCTATGGTGGAAGCAAACACAATATTTCGCTGCTAATACCTGCAGAATACAAAGTGCAGACCTTACAACTATTAAACAAGGGTGTGTTTGGATTGTAAATTTTATTTCGAAGTTTATATTGATCCCCGGTAATCACATTACCGGGGATTTTTTTGTCCGGGTAGATTATTTCAGCGTTAGCCTTGCAAGATATTGGTCATGATCATCTTCAAATATAATTTCAGTTTTCCAGCCTTCTTCCCCGGCTATTTTTTGCAGCATTTGCTGGTCAACATACAACCAGGTAAACCAGTTTGTCTTTTGCTTTTTGTATTCGTACCGAAAGTCAATTTCGCCATAGTATTTCCTTACAGGACGTATTCCCTTTTTGTATAGGTAGGCCACATTGGAGCTGTCAAACACCAATTGACCACCGGATGCTAACAGTGTTTTTATATGCCGGAGAAAAATATGCAAACCATTGATGTTGGCAGTTAAGCCAATGCCATTCATTAACAGTAACAGTGTATCAAATTGTTGCCCTGTGTACTTGTTTATATCGGCAGTAATAATTTTTTCAACGCCCCTGTTTTTCATAATAGTGCAGGCAAGGGGCGATATATCTAATGCAGTTACCTGTATGTTGTTTTGCTGCAGATACAGCGCATGGCTGCCTGCACCGGCCCCAATATCCAAAACCATTCCTCTGCAAATGTCTAAGGCATTAAGCTCAAGAGGTGGCATATCTTCTTCATCCCTGAAATAGGTTTCAACAGGCATTTCATCGGGCAAACCAAATTGGTTGTGAACTAATAATTTGGAGGGAGTAAGGCGAAAATGATAATCGTAAATAGCCTGTCCCAGCACATCTGTCATACGCAAGCATTGTGATGGTCAAAGATAAGCTATGAACAAAATGGCTCAGCAATGCATGCATCTTAAAGCAGCAAACGGAATTTAAATAATCAACATAGCATCGCCATAACTAAAAAACCGGTACTTGTCCCTGATGGCTTTTTTGTATGCTTCCATGGCAAGGTCATATCCTGCAAAGGCGCAGGCCATTATAAGCAAGCTGGTTTTAGGCAGGTGAAAATTGGTTACCAAACTATCGGCTATATTAAAGTTGTAATGGGAATGAATGAAAGTATTGGTCCATTCTTCGTTTGGTTTTAAAAACTGATCGGCAGTAAAACTGCTTTCCATAGCACGTAAGGTTGTAGTGCCAATACTACAAACACGATGACCCGTTTGCTTTGCCTTATTTACCATCTTGCAAGCCAATTCATCTATCTGGAAGTATTCGGCATCCATTTTATGTTTGCTCAAATCTTCCACTTCAATGGGTCTGAATGTTCCAAGACCGGTATGCAAGGTTATCTCAGCAAATCCAATTCCTTTTATTTCGCAACGCTTAATTAGCTCTTTACTAAAGTGCATTCCTGCTGTAGGTGCTACTACTGCCCCCTCATATTTTGCATAAACCGTTTGGTACCTTTCACGATCTTCTTCATCTGGCTTGCGTTTAATGTATTTAGGCAAAGGAGTTTCACCCAATGTCTGCAATTGAATTTTGAAATCAGAATCCAGGCCATCCCATAAAAATTTTATGGTTCTGCCACGGCTGGTGGTATTATCAATTACCTCGGCTATCAATTCTTCTGAATCGCCAAAATATAATTTGTTGCCAACTCTTATTTTACGGGCCGGATCTACTATCACATCCCACAACCGGTTGGGGCCATTCAATTCACGTAACAAAAACACCTCTATTTTGGCCCCTGTTTTTTCCTTGCGGCCATACATACGGGCCGGAAATACCTTCGTATTATTAACCACAAATACATCCTTATCATTAAAATATTCTATAATGTCGCGAAAGTGTTTGTTCTCCATTTGGCCCGTTTTGCGGTGTACAACCATTAAACGGCTATCCTCTCTTTTTTTGGCGGGATGTTGTGCAATGAGATTTAAAGGAAGGTCAAATATGAACTGAGATAATTTCATGGAAATTTTTAATAGATTATACCTGGTTTAATGTTTTAAGTAAATCCCAAAACATAAAACATTTCGAAAGCACTATAAATAATATTTAATTGTATGGAAAAAATGATGGTTGTATAATGCAAATTATCAGCCCTGTTTGGCTTCAAAAGTTACATAACAAAATTTGATTTCAAGTAAAAAATCTGATGACGTTACAGCCAAAGTCATCATTTTAAAGTTGTCTATGACAGGGGTAAATAGTATTTCAAACGCTATCGTTTTTTAAGGGCATTGATAAAAGTGAAATGACTATTTTACGAGGCTTATGTTAAGCAACCAAACCTTTAGGAATTGATGCAATCAGTTGTTGGGTATATACAGACCCGGGGTGATTATAAATCTGTTCGCTTTCACCGGTTTCAACAATTTCTCCTTTGCTCATTACCATTATGCGATCGCTTATGTACCTGACTACCGATAGGTCGTGCGATATGAAGATGGCAGTAAAGCCAAACTCTTTTTTAAGGTCGTTCAGTAAGTTTAATACCTGCGCCTGCACACTTACATCCAGGGCCGAAACACTTTCGTCGCAAATAATAAATGAAGGTTGAAGTGCCAATGCTCTTGCTATTACGATACGCTGGCGTTGTCCACCACTAAACTCATGGGGATACCGGTTATAATGTTGAGGGTTTAAACTTACTTTTTCCAACAGGTCCATCACCCGCTCTTTTCTGTCTCTTGCTGAAGCACCAATTTTATGAACGGTGAGTGGTTCTGTTATTGCTTTGCCTATAGTCATGCGTGGGTTTAAAGAAGAATACGGATCCTGGAAAATGATCTGCATATTTTTTCGTAAGACTTGCAGGGTTTTGCGATCTGCACTTAATATTTCAGTTTCTTTAAAAAATACTTTACCACCTTTTGGTTGTATCAACCGCAACAGCGCCCTACCCACTGTTGTTTTGCCACATCCCGATTCGCCTACCAGTCCCAGTGTCTCGCCTTCGTAAACAGTAAAGCTTACATCGTTTACTGCTTTTGTAAATTCAAGGGGGTTGCCTAAAAATGTTTTTTTTGAGGGGAACCAAACCTGTAGGTTTTCAACTTTAATTAAAGTTTTTTGTTTTGTAGAAATTGGCTGTAGCAAAGTGGTGTGGGCAGTAGCTCCAGAATGGATTGGCGGCACTTTTTGCAGTGAGCGATCAATCTCCTGTATGTTGCCATTTTCGTCGGTTGCCATAAAATCGCTTACCACCGGCAGCCGCTCGTCTTTGCTGTGCAATAATGGCCTGCATGCCAACAAAGCTTTTGTATAAGGGTGTCTGGGTTGATGATAAATATCTTTTGCCAATCCCTGTTCAACAATTTTTCCTTTATACATTACGATAACACGGTCTGCTATTTCGGCTACAACATTTAAATCGTGCGAAATGAATATTACGCCCATATTTTGTTGCTGCTGCAGGTCTTTTACCAACCCTAAAATCGTCTTTTGAACCGTTACATCTAACGCCGTGGTTGGCTCATCGCATATTAACAGCGAAGGATGGCAACTGATGGCCATAGCAATCATAACCCGTTGTTTTTGCCCGCCACTTAACTGGTGCGGATATCGGTTGAATATTAAGGCAGGAGCGGGAAGTTGTACCTTTTCGAACAAGGTAATCGTCTTTTTTTTGGCTTGCCTTCGGCTTATATTTTCGTGAAGTAGTACCGCCTCCATTACCTGGTTGCCACAGGTAAACACAGGGTTTAACGAGGTCATCGGTTCCTGAAAGATCATGGCGATTTCCTTGCCCCTTATTTTTCGCAGCATTGCATCGTCTGCATTTACAAGGTTGATGGTTTCGCCAGACTGGCGTGTAAAAACAATTTGACCCGAAGCATAATCGGCAACGGCTTTTGGCAGTAACTGTAAGATAGAAAGGGATGTAACAGATTTGCCTGATCCTGATTCGCCCACTATTGCCACCAATTCGCCCTTGTTAACCTCAATGGAAATACGGTCGATGGCACGGGTTACCTGCCCATCGTTTGTAAACGTAACCGATAAATTATTGATGGATAAAAGCGCTTCCTTCATCAGCCTTAATTAAAATTTCAGGTGCCTTACGGTAAGGCTTCCGTTGATGAGTTGTTTTAGAGAATCGATACCAATTCGCAGGTGATTGTCCACAAAAGATTGGGTAACCATTACATCGCTTGCCTCAGTTTTTACACCTTCAGGCACCATGGGCTGGTCGCTGACTAATAGCAAAGCACCAGTAGGCGTTTTATTGTAAAAACCTACGGAGAATATAGTGGCTGTTTCCATGTCAATAGCATAAGCCCTGATTTTTTGCAGGTAGGCTTTAAATTCATCATCATGCTCCCAAACACGCCTGTTGGTGGTATAAACCGTACCGGTCCAATAATCTACTTCGTAATCGCGTATGGTAGTTGAAATGGCTTTTTGAAGTGCAAAGGAAGGCATAGCCGGCACCTCAGGTGGAAAATAATCGTTCGAAGTTCCTTCGCCTCTTATGGCAGCAATGGGCAGAATAAGGTCTCCGATTTTATTGCGTTTTTTCAATCCTCCACACTTACCCAAAAACAAAACCGCCTTGGGTTCTATTGCAGAAAGAAGATCCATAACCGTAGCAGCACCCGGACTGCCCATGCCAAAATTTATAATCGTTATTCCGTTTGCGGTGGCACATTGCATGGGCCTGTCTGAACCCACAACATCAACGTTATGCATTTGTGCAAACATGGTAACGTAATTGCTAAAATTGGTTAGCAATATGTATTTTCCAAAATTGGAAAGCTTTTCACCGGTGTAGCGTGGTAGCCAGTTTTTTACTATTTCATCTTTTGTTTTCATCTGTTAGTATTAATAATTTATCAGTAAAATTTGCCGAAAGGATATTAAGTAAATTTAGCAAATACTTTCGTTTAATGATTGACATTCAATTTCCTGCTCATCCTTTTAAAATTAAAAAACTAAAAGACCGCGATTTTATTTTTGATGTTTTTAGAAAGCAATGGATGGTGTTAACTCCCGAGGAATGGGTTAGGCAAAATTTTCTTCAATACCTGGTCCAGGTTAAACAATACCCGGCATCGTTGATTGCCGTAGAACGCGAAATACTATTGGGTGATTTAAAAAAGAGATTTGACATTGTTGTTTTTAAGGAAGCCAAACCGTGGATGATAGTAGAATGCAAGGAATTGAAAGTAGCTTTATCGGAGGCTGTAATAAGACAGGCTTTGAATTATAATATTTCGTTGCAGGTACCATACCTGGTTGTAACGAATGGTGCTTCTACATTTGCGTTGCATTTTCAGCAAAAGGCGCATGAATGGTTACGGGAGTTGCCGGATTTTTAAGTGAACGAATTATAAACGGGTGCATTCCAAATTCCTCCTGCTTTCGGGAAGCAACAAAGGCAGTATACAAAATCTGTTGAAATTGAAGACAAAGAAGATGGTGTATATATAATTGTCGCTGTTGGTCAGGCGACCAACTGCGGCGCATTGGGCTGTTGGCGGTCGCCTGACCGCCAACGGGCCTCCATTGAGGTGCTACAATTTAGGATGTAACCTTGTAAAAGAGCTTTATCATTGGATCTACAATTTTGCTTATCGCCTTACAACTTTTCAATTTCACTTTCTGAGAGTCCTGTTGCTTTATTAATAATGTCAATCGGAACCCCACTTTCTTTTAGTGTTTTTGCAACTTCCATTTTGCCTTCCAACTTCCCTTCGTCGAACGCAGTATCAATAACTCCTTTCAGGTCGCGATAAATTTTTAAGCTGTTTTCGTAGCTATCCAATTCTGCCTGTCCAAATTTAGCCAGTTCTGCCTTTTCAAAAGCTTTTGTAAACACTTCATCTTTAAAAATTTCAGGAATGTTTTGAAAGTCTTCTAAATGTTTAATAAAGTACAACCACTTATCTAAACGTGTTACTAATTCATCTTCCTCCTGTTTAAAATTTGGCATTTCAAGATAGATATAGGTAAGTTTTTCATAGAAGGTTTTACCATATTGATTTTTTAACTTGATGGTATGGACGACTTCACTTTTTTCACGCTCGTTTTCATAGTCATTAAAGGTAAAGTCTAAGATACCCACACAATAAATGGCCTTTAAATTATAGTTCCATACACCTTTTTCAGCCTGTTCTCTAATGGGGAAAGTGGAGTAGAAGATAGTTCGTTCTTTAAAATAATTTTGCCGGGCTTTTTGTAATTCTACAATAAATTTTTCGCCATTTTCATTTTCACAATAAATGTCATAAATGGCTTTTCTATCTGCTTCGCTTTGTCCTAATTGTTCGGTATTTTTAAAAGCAAGGTCTACTATTAGTTTCGGCTGTGGCAATAGCGCATTCAGAAAGTCAATCAGCAAAGGCTTGCTTGCTTCTTCGCCAAAGATTTTCTTAAATCCAAAGTCGGTAAACGGGTTTATATATTTTGCCTTCATTTACTTTATAATGTCTGGCAAATTACGAATATATGGTCGAGGGTAGAAATAAGGTAGGTTCCAGTTCCATTTTAAAGTTGACAAAAAAAATCCCTGGCAGTACAGCCGGGGATTTGCGTTTAAGATGTATGATATTTTTAAGGAAAAATACCCAACTCAGCATAGCTGGTAGCTACCTTGTTTATTGCAAGAATATAAGCTGCGGTACGCATATCAGGAATAGCGGGGTTGCTTAACCATATATCCATAATCTCACGGGTTGCAGTAATCATGGTTTCTTCCAATCCGCTATGTACCAGGTCAATTTCATCAGCACCATGTTCAATAAATTTCTTTTCAGCTTCATTTACTTTTTTGCCGGTAAGGTCCTCAATAGTGCCCAGAATATGTTTGTTCATATTCTCGCTAAAGCGTTTGCCCAAACGGCCATAGCGCACATGGCTTAGGTTTTTCAACCATTCAAAATAACTTACCGTTACACCACCTGCATTCAGGTACATATCGGGTACCACCAATACTTTTTTATTGCCCAAAATAATGTCGGCTTCAGGGGTAAGCGGACCATTAGCGGCTTCGCCGATAATTTTTGCTTTTATCCTGGGTGCATTATGACCATTAATAACATTTTCTAATGCTGCAGGTATCAGTATATCACAGGGTAGTTCCAGTGCATCATTGGTCATTACTAAATTTTCAGCACCAGGAAAATGTAGGATCGACCCGGTCTTTTTTCTATGCTGAAAAACTTCTTCTTCGTGTAATCCTTCTTTACTATAAATAGCACCTTCCCACTCTGCTATAGCCACCACCTTAGCGCCTGCTTCTCTAAAAAATTTGGCGCTGTGATAGCCCACATTTCCAAGGCCCTGAACCACTACTGTTTTATCGGCAACGCCTGTTGTTAATGCCAGCTTTTGCATTATTTCGGGCATGTTACATACCTCGCGAATGCCATAAAATACGCCCAGCCCGGTAGCTTCTTTACGACCTCTTACACCACCCTGCGAAACAGGTTTACCGGTAACACATCCCGCAGCATCAACCTCACCGGGGTGCATGGCAACATAGGTATCTAAAATCCACGCCATTTCTCTTTCACCTGTTCCATAATCTGGAGCAGGTACATCAGTACCGGGGCCAATAAAATTTTTCTTTACCAGCTCTGATGTATAGCGGCGGGTTATTTTTTCAAGGTCGAATACAGAATATTGTTTTGGATCTATCTTAATACCTCCTTTGGCGCCACCAAAGGGTACGTTAACAATAGCGCATTTGTAGGTCATAAGTGCTGCCAGTGCCATAACTTCATCCTGGTTAACCTCCATGCTAAAACGGATACCACCTTTACAGGGTGTTTTGTGATGACTGTGTTGAACACGGTAAGCTTCTATAACTTCAATGTTATCACCTATACGTACCGGGAACTTCATTTTATATACACTGTTACACACTTTTATCTGTTCTAAAATTCCGGGATCCCAATTGGTAAATTTAGCTGCCTTGTCAAAACTCTTAATTACGCTGTCGAAGAAGCTGTAATTCTGATCTGTCATTTTTTAAATTTTTGGTTTGTAATCGTTAATATGGTTTTATCTGGATATTGACTTATGAATAAAGGATGCCAGTACGATGAATTATGTTGACCCTGTTTAAACGCTATGGTTCCCGGCGTTCGAGACTTAACTTTTCCTTTTTCAGGCGAGTCCGGGATCAACTTTCCTTTTCTATTCTCGAAATTTTCTTATCAAGCCTTATAACATAAAATATCAGACCTGCCAGTATGGTAATAACAATTGCCATTACAACATAAATTTTATCGTTACTAACCATAAATCCCTTTTTGGCTACAGAATCCAAAGCGGCAGTTTGAGCTATTGTAGTGGTGTTTATTAGTAGAAGGGTTAAACCCAGGAAAAATGTATTCCGTTTATGCATTTGCTAGTTTTTTTTCTTTGATCAAGGACAACCTGATCTTTAATGTGGTGATCCAGACTGCCAGGAGAGTCCAGCCGATGACTGCAGGCCAGAAAACAATACGCATGGTTGGGTCAAGGTCTTTACCATTCATGCCGGGGTTGCCATCAACGCCTTGCCCGCCGGGATGTAAACTTTCAACCAATCGTGGAATGATCCATAAAGTTGGAATGAGCATGGCGCAGGCAAAAACATTATAGACCGCACCAATTTTTGCCCGCTTATCGATATCCGGAATTGAGTTTCTCAATACAAAGTAAGCCGCATAAATCAACAGGGCTATTGCAGCTAAAATTTGTTTGGGATCGTTACTCCAGGGTTCGCCCCAGGTATAATTGGCCCAGATAGCGCCGGTTATTAACCCGAGCACACCAAATAAAATTCCTGTTTTAGCATACTCAACAGAGTACACATCATTTTTAACGGTAGGATTGCGCAGGTATTTGAGGGCATAGATTACAGATACTATAAAAAGTACCATCATTCCAAACCACATGGGCACATGAAAAAACAAATTGCGGATACTTTCGTAAAGATTACCAACGTGTGGCACTTTAATAAGAAAGCCGGCAGTAAAAGCATACACCATCAAAACAACTGAGAGTATCTTCCACCAGGATTTCTGAATCATGGTTTAATTTTTTAAGATAAAAAGGATAAATCTGGCAAGCTTTCCTTTTACCTTCTTTTTTTTTGAGTAGGCAAAAATAGGGGAAACGGTACCAATGTAAAGAACTAACACTTCAAAATTAACTTTGTGCGAAGACGGTTGTATTTCCATATTAATCTTTCCATAAAAACGGAAATAATATGGTAGCAAGAACAATAACCATAGCATCGAGTCCTACCAGCAACCATATCATTTGCCCCTGTCCCGCCTGTATTACCGACGAAAAGGCGGTTGAAGAAATCTTCATCAATAATAATACTTGCGGAATAATAACCGGGAAACCCATGATAGCCATTAAAGCTGCATTTTGTTGGGCTTTTGCAGCAATAGCAGCTAAAAAAGTAAAAACCAAACTCAGGCTAATGCCTCCCAAACAAACCAACCCAATAAACTTGTAAGCATAAATAAATGGGTTGCCCATTAAAAGCAGGAAAAGCAATAAGCTCATTAAACTCATTACCAGCATAAGAATGGCATTGAAAAGTAATTTGGCCAAAACAAAATCCCGTGGACCGGCAATTGAATAAAAGTAAAGCATACGGCCCCGGCTCTCCTGCAAAAAACTTTTTGCCACCGCATTGATACATACAAAAAGTTGTATCATCCAAAACAATCCATTCCAAACTTCTGGCTCCGGGCTACCCATAGCAAGAAACAGCACAAAAATGGTGGAAACTACGTACAGCAGCACACCGTAGAAACTATGCTGTTGCCTTATTTCGAGCAACAAATCTTTCTTTACAAGCGCATATATGATTTGCAGGGTATTCAAATACGAATGGTTAAACAGCGCCTATAACGCTAAAAAAGTTTAGGTGCATTATTAAAGCTTGATTGTAATTCGGCCTGTAATGTCTTATCATTCTCCATGGCTTCGTGATAACATTTACGACAGCGGGGTTCATACAAATCCAACTCGCCTAACAATACCTGAGAACCATGCGGTTTTTTGCGGTAAGAGTTATTGGCAATGTTGCCACAGACCACGCAAATAGCATGAAGCTTGGTTATAAAATCGGCAATTGCCAGCAGTTTTGGCATTTGCCCAAATGGTTTTCCTAAATAATCCATGTCAAGCCCGGCTACAATAACACGTATTCCGCGAAGCGCCAACGTTTCGCAAACGTTCATTATTTCATCATCAAAAAATTGGGCTTCATCAATACCAACAATATCAACGTCGCTGGCCATCAACAATATAGTCTGGCTGTTGTCAATGGGTGTTGAATTAATAAGATTTGAGTCGTGGCTGACAACATTATTTTCGTCGAAACGGATATCAATGGCAGGCTTAAAAATTTCGACTTTAAGGTGGGCAATTTTTGCTCTTTTTAAACGGCGGATGAGTTCTTCCGTTTTGCCGCTAAACATACTTCCGCAAATTACTTCAATCCATCCCCTCCTTTCTCCGGAGATATTGGGTTCTATAAACATTCTTTAACCTTTGTATTTGTCTACTAAGAAGTTAGTAATTTTAAGGATGAATTTTACTAACCCCCGTCAAAAGTAACCTATACAATGGAAAGAGTGGCTGTTTTAATAAACAAATTGCAGGTGCAATTGGCTCAAAATGCCAGTGTACAAAGCATGTTGGTTACGGTACAATTATTACAAGCTCAACTATTACAGGAAAGTAAGCAGAGCAATGGCCACATTGTTTCTTTGGTTTCAGTAATGGTGCCTAATGCGGCTAAATTTGAGAGACCTGTTGAGGTAGACGAAACTATAAAAAACTATAAACCGGTGCCCAAACCAGACCCTGTGCCGCAACCGGAGCCGGATACAGAAAACGAGCCGTTACCCGAACCTGCTCCGCACCCTGGTCCCAGGCCCGAACCAGCGCCCATACCATCTATGGTGGAAGTAAAACCCTGGTACAATAGCGTTCAAATTGGGGAGCTGGGACCATGGCCCGTTGATGCTGTTATGGAAGTACCCACGCTGGCCCACCAGGAAAAAGTGTTGTATGAGCTGAACGATGTGATCAGTGAAAACGAGGCTTCGTTAAATGAAACTTTAAAGGTAGAAAAAGTGGAAATGGGGTCTGTTTTACAGGAAGCACCTATAAGAGATTTAAAGAAAGCCATCAGCATAAACGAACGGCATCGTTTTATTAACGAGCTTTTCAGGGGGGACGAAACTATGTATGAGCGATCGGTAAAAACCATCAACAGCTATAACATATATGCTGAAGCCGAGTATTGGATACAAAGAGAATTGAAGTTAAAAATAGGTTGGGATGTAAACAGCGAAGCTGTAAAAATGTTTGATCAATTGGTTAAGAGGCGCTTTTCCTGAATATATGCAATTACTTTATCTGTTGCCCCCGCCTGCTGCATTACATAATTCCCTGATTGCTCGCCCATCACTTTTCGCTTAGCTTCATCTTTAAAAAGCATTTCCAGGCAGGCATCCAGTTCCAGCGCATTATCTATGCTTATAGCCCCACCTGCATTCAGTAGTCCTTCAGCCTCATCAAATTTTTCATATTCCGGACCAAAAACTACCGGCTTGCCATATGCCGCTGGTTCCAGCACATTGTGTACACCGTCGGCACCAAATCCCCCTCCCACATAACATACATCAGCATAGCCATAAAGGGTACTAAGCATTCCAATATTGTCTATAATCAACGTATTCTTTCCATTGGCATTTCCCCTGTTTGAAAGATCAGAATAGGTTACAGCATTTTTATACAGATGCAGGCATTCATCTATCCGGTCTTTTACAACATTGTGCGGTGCAATAATAAATCGTATAGCTGGGTTGGTATTTGCAAAATGATCCAGTCCCTTATCATCTTCGGTCCAGGTACTGCCGGCAACAACAACTTTTGAGGGGCCACAAAAATCTTTAATGAGCAAAATATCCTTGAATTGGCCGGCTATTTTAAGCACCCGGTCAAAACGGGTATCGCCACTGATGGTAACATTGTTTTGGTAGCCAACATGCTTTAATAATTGAACGGAAACTTCGTTTTGAACAAAAAAATGTGTAACGCTTTCCAGCATCTTTTTATAGGTAGTTCCATACCATTGAAAAAAAGGCTGGTCCTTTCTAAATATTGCCGAAACAAGTAATAAAGGAATGTTTCGGTGCTGCGCTTCTTTAAAATAATAATACCAAAATTCATATTTCACAAACAGGATCAATGTTGGCTGCACCAAATCAAAAAATCGGCGGGCATTTTCTTTTGAATCCATTGGGAGGTAAAAAACGTAGTCGGCTCCTTTGTAATTTTTTTGAATTTCGTAACCCGATGGCGAAAAAAACGTAAGGAGAATTTTTTGTTCCGGCTTTTTGATAAGCTTTAGTTGTTCCAGCACCGGCCTGCCTTGTTCAAACTCGCCTAAAGAGGCGCAATGCATCCAGATAATGTTATCTTCTTTTTTTATGGATGATTGGAAGGCTTCGAAAATTCCCTTGCGGCCTTTTACCCATTCCCTTGCCTTGTTATTAAACAGGGCTGCAACTTTTATTGCAACAGGGTAAATTTTGATAAAAGTGTCATATAGCAGGTTGGCCACGAACTAACTTGTTTTAAACAAAAATAATCTATCAGCTGATGAAAAAGTGGTGGTGGAACGGCAAATAGCATTTTAATGTAGCTTTGCCGCCATTAAAAAACAGCTTATGAAGCCCATTCAAATGGTTGATACCAAAACCCAATATTTAAAAATTAAGGAGCGGGTTGACGCAGGAATTCAGGGGGTATTGGATAGCGCTGCATATATAAATGGCAAACCGGTGCAGGAGTTTGCTGCCAATCTTTCCCAATATTTAAAAGTACCACATACCATAACCTGTGGCAATGGTACCGATGCGTTGCAAATAGCCATGATGGCGCTGGACCTGCAGCCGGGAGATGAGGTAATTACACCTTCGTTCACCTACATAGCTACCGTTGAAGTAATAGCGCTTTTGAGACTTACACCCGTTTTTGTTGAGGTGGATAAGGAAACCTTTTGCATAGATGCAAAGGCGATAAGAGCAGCCATCACCCCAAAAACAAAGGCCATTGTACCCGTGCATTTATACGGTCATGCAGCGCCCATGGAAGAAATAATGGACATTGCCAAAGAACATAATTTATATGTGATTGAAGACAATGCCCAGGCAATTGGATCCGATTACCGGTTTACCGATGGGTCTATAAAGAAAACCGGAACCATCGGTACCATAGGTACTACTTCATTTTATCCATCAAAAAATTTAGGTGCCTTTGGCGATGGGGGAGCCATTTTTACAAGCGATGCTTCCCTTGCTGAAAAACTAAAGATGATTGCCAATCATGGTCAGAAAATACGTTACTACCACGACCTGGTGGGTTGTAATTCAAGGTTAGATAGCATCCAGGCAGCAGTATTAAATGTAAAACTGGAATTTTTGGACGAGTATATTGAAAGCCGCCAAAAAGTTGCTGCTTATTACAACAAAGCGTTTGCTTTGCACAATAAATTGACCATTCCATTAGTTAAACCTTATTGCAGTCATGTGTATCACCAATACACTCTAATTGTAAATGGTGTTGACCGGGATGAATTAAGCCAATTTCTGCAGGACAACAAAATACCTAATATGATTTATTACCCCGTGCCGGCACATAGGCAAAAAATGTTTGATGCCTTCGGGGGAAGTTCTTACAATCTGCCTTTAACCGATTGGCTTACCGAAAGAGTTATCTCGCTTCCTATACACACCGAAATGGAGGAAGAGCAACTAAACTTTATCATCAACCATCTATTGAAATTTATTAACAACTAAAAATTTGTAATGAAAATAGCAGTAATCGGAACAGGCTATGTTGGATTGGTATCAGGAACCTGCTTTGCAGAAACAGGAAATTATGTTACCTGTGTCGACATTGATAAGAAAAAAGTGGAGAAGCTAGCCAATGGTCAAATCACCATTTTTGAGCCCGGACTTGAAAAATTGTTTCATAGGAATATTAAAGAAGACCGTTTAAAATTTACTACCAATCTTGAAGAAGGAATTGCAGATGCCAAGGTTATTTTTTTAGCGCTGCCTACGCCTCCCGGCGAAGATGGTAGCGCCGACCTTCGCTACATCTTGAAAGTTTCAGACGATCTTGGTAAGATCATGAAAGACTATAAAGTGATCGTAGACAAAAGCACCGTGCCGGTGGGTACGGCAAGAAAAGTGCACGACACCATAGCCAAAAATGCCTCGGTAGAATTTGATGTAGTCAGCAATCCCGAGTTTTTACGGGAGGGTGTTGCGGTGGATGACTTTATGAAACCCGACAGGGTGGTAATCGGTACCACATCACAAAGGGCTATAAAAATAATGGCCGACCTGTATGCACCGTTTGTACGCCAGGGCAACCCGGTTATTTTTATGGATGAAGAATCTGCTGAGTTAACCAAATATGCTGCCAATTCATTTCTTGCGGCCAAGATCACTTTCATGAACGAGATTGCACGTATGTGCGAATTGCTTGGTGCCGATGTTGACCTGGTTCGAAAAGGTATTGGTAGTGATGAGCGGATTGGAAGAAGGTTTCTGTTCCCCGGTATTGGGTATGGTGGCAGTTGCTTTCCCAAGGATGTAAAAGCCCTCGTTAAATCAGCCGAAGGCGTTAATTACGACTTCAAAATTTTAAAGGCGGTTGAAGAAGTTAACGAGGAACAGAAAGTATACCTGCTACCAAAAATAAAAGCGCATTTTGGTACGTTGGAAGGTAAAACCTTTGCCATCTGGGGCCTGGCCTTTAAACCAAATACCGATGATATTCGCGAAGCACCGGCTTTATACATAATAGACGAATTGTTGAAACAGGGCAGTAAGGTTAAAGCCTTTGACCCCGAAGCAATGGCTAATGTAAAAGAGATCTACAATGATAGGATAGCGTTTTGCGAAAGCCAGTACGAGGCGTTGGAGGGTGCTGATGCACTCATCATAGCCACGGAATGGGCTGAGTTTAGAACACCTGATATGAATAGAATGATGGAGCTGATGCCTTCAAAAATTATTTTTGATGGCCGCAATCTCTTCGAGCTTTCGAAAATGGAAGAGTATGGATTTCATTACACCAGCATTGGCCGTAAAACCGTTAAACAAATAAATAAATAACATGAGTAAAAAAAGAATTTTAATCACCGGTGCGGCAGGTTTCTTAGGATCTCATTTGTGTGACCGGTTTATAAAAGAAGGTTTTCATGTTATTGCAATGGATAATTTGATAACGGGCGACCTGAGAAATATTGAGCATTTATTTAAGCTCGAAGATTTTGAATTCTATCACCACGATGTGTCAAAATTTATACATGTGCCGGGGCAATTGGATTATATTCTTCACTTTGCTTCTCCTGCCAGCCCGATCGACTATCTTAAAATTCCTATTCAAACCCTTAAAGTGGGTTCGTTGGGTACACACAACTGCCTGGGGTTGGCTAAAGAAAAAAAGGCCCGCATACTGGTTGCATCCACCAGCGAAGTGTACGGCGATCCTTTGGTACACCCGCAAGACGAGGAATACTGGGGCAATGTTAACCCTGTAGGTCCTCGTGGTGTGTACGACGAGGCCAAGCGTTTCCAGGAAGCGATTACTATGGCTTATCATACTTTCCATGGGGTTGAAACCCGCATCATCCGCATATTTAATACTTATGGACCAAGAATGCGGTTGAACGATGGAAGAGCACTACCTGCTTTTATAGGCCAGGCTTTAAGGGGCGAAGACCTTACGGTGTTTGGTGACGGTTCGCAAACAAGGTCGTTTTGTTATGTTGATGATTTGGTGGAAGGTATTTACCGTTTGCTCATGAGCGATTATGCTCAACCGGTTAATGTTGGAAACCCGGTGGAAATATCGCTGAAGGATTTTGCTGAAGAAGTAATAAAACTTACCGGCACCGAGACGAAAATCGTTTACAAACCTTTGCCGGTCGACGATCCAAAACAGCGGCGTCCAAATATTACCAAGGCCCGGGATTTATTAGGCTGGGAACCGAAAGTTTCGCGGTCAGAAGGGTTAAAGATTACGTATGATTATTTTAAGTCGTTACCCAAAGAGGAATTGTATAAAACCCCAAAAGAATTCGTAAGCAAATAATTAATGTAGTTTTTTAGCGTTACTTATACCTGATAGCCCGTTTGAGTTCGTAAGCTCAAATGGGCTATTTTCAAATATTTTTAACTGCCCCTGAAGCACATTTTTAATCCATGTATACTTCCCTACTTAACAAACAATCTAAACTTGCCGTTATTGGTTTAGGTTATGTTGGCCTTCCTATTGCGCTTGAATTTGCCAAAAAAATCTCCGTTATCGGCTTCGATATTAACCAAAAGCGAATCGATTTAATGAACCAGGGCATTGACCCAAGTAAAGAGCTAGGCAAAGAAGCTTTTGAGGGTTGCGATATTACTTTTACTGCCGATTTGGAAATTTTAAAGCAGGCCAACTTCTTTATAGTAGCAGTACCCACGCCGGTTGATAATCACAACGTACCAGATTTAACGCCGGTAAAAAGTGCCTCAGAAACCATTGGTAAGGTGGTGAAGAAAGGCGATTATATTGTGTATGAGTCAACAGTGTACCCAGGATGTACCGAAGAAGATTGCATACCCATTGTTGAGAAATTAAGCGGTTTAACTTTTTGCGACGATTTTAAAGTGGGCTACAGTCCTGAAAGAATAAACCCGGGAGATAAGAACCATACACTGCAAAATGTTATAAAAGTTGTATCGGGTTGCGATGATGAAGCACTTGATCAAATAGCCAAAGTATATGAATTAGTGGTAGAGGCCGGTGTACACAGAGCGCCCTGCATAAAAGTAGCGGAAGCGGCCAAGATCATCGAAAACACACAACGCGATCTCAACATTGCTTTAATGAACGAGCTGTCCATTATAATGGATAAGATGAACATTAATACTTATGATGTATTGGAGGCTGCCGCCACCAAGTGGAATTTTTTACCATTCTATCCGGGCCTGGTTGGCGGGCATTGTATAGGCGTTGATCCGTATTACCTTACATACAAGGCTGCAGAACTCGGCTTTAACTCAAGGGTAATTTTAGCTGGTCGTTACATCAACGACAACATGGGTAATTATCTCTCTAAAAAAGTATTACAACACATTATAAAAAATAGTGAAAATGTAAAGCAGGCTAAAATTTTGGTGATGGGCGCTACTTTTAAGGAGAACGTAAGCGACATACGTAACTCAAAAGTGGCAGATGTAATTCGCTCTTTGCAATCGTACCATTTAAATGTAGTAGTTACAGATCCCTTTGCTGATTCGCATGAGTTGCAGGAGGAATATGGGTTTGGTTTGATTGATGTAATTGAGGATGACTATGATGCGGTAATTGTAACGGTTCCTCATACGCCTTACTTACAATTTAATGATGCTTATTTTAAATCGATTACAAAAGAAAATGCTTTAATTGCGGACCTGAAAGGCATTTACAATAACCAAATAAAAAGCAGGAGCTATTGGAGCTTCTAAAAAAATATGCGCCCATTAATTTTAGTGACAGGTAAAAATGGCCAGGTAGGTAACGAACTGGTAAAGCTTTCTGCTCAATACCCGCAATTCGATTACGAGTTTACTGATGTGGCCGAATTGGATATTACCGATGCCAAATTGGTGAGTGATTTTTTTACTGAAAGAAAACCCGTTTGCTGCATCAATGCGGCTGCGTATACTGCGGTTGATAAAGCTGAAACCGATCGTGAGCTTGCGTTGAAAATAAATGCTGAAGCTGTAGGAATTTTAGCAGAGAACTGTGCAAAAGGCGGTGCCCAATTCATCCATATTTCTACCGATTATGTATATGATGGTTTGGCTACATCGCCTTACCTGGAAGACAATGAAGTGAACCCCGTTAATTTTTATGGTTATTCAAAACTGGAAGGAGAGAAGATAGCCTTCGAAAAATTGCCCTCAACAGTTGTGATCCGCACGTCGTGGGTATACAGTTTCTTCGGCAATAATTTTGTAAAAACCATGCTACGTTTATTGAGCGAAAGAGACAGCCTGAACGTAGTTGGCGACCAGGTTGGTTCTCCTACGTATGCTGCCGATCTTGCCAAAGCCATCATGCAGATTGCAGTACAACAACAAACAACGGGTCAGTCCTTTGAAGGGGTTTATCACTACTCCAACGAAGGTATTATTAGCTGGTACGATTTTGCAACTGAAGTTAAAGCGTTGGGTAATAAAGATTGTGAGGTGAACGCTATTGCGACAAGCGGTTATCCAACTCCTGCCAAACGCCCCGGTTACTCAGCCATGGATAAGGATAAGATCGCTTCTACCTTCAACCTTACCTTACGGGATTGGAAGGATAGCCTGAGGGAATGTATTGGGTTATTGAATGCATAGTTACCTATTCATTTTCAGCATTGCCGCTTAAAAATCATCCCGCTGCTTTATTGGGTAGCAACCTCTGCTAAAAAAGGTAAATGCCGGAATTTTTCTGGTAATCTTATCGATAACTTACTCGATTTTTTGGTATATACTATTTAGGTATACCTTTGCCCAAATCAAACATTATGAAAACACTTTCCCTTAAACTCGACGACCATATTTTTGACGAAACCGAAAAAGTAGTTTCAGAGTTAAATCTTGCTCGTAACCGTTATATTAATGAGGCGCTTAATCTTTATAATCAATTCAATAAAAGACGGGTTTTAAAGAAAAAGCTTTCAAATGAAAGCAAACTTGTAGCTCAAAGTTCATCTGAAGTTTTAGCTGAATTCGAAAAGATGGTAGATGAAATTTAAACAGTATGACATTTGGCTTGCAGATTTAAATCCTACAATAGGAACCGAACCTGGAAAAACCCGGCCAGTAGTTATTATTCAAACGGATTTGCTGAATGAAATGCATCTATCAACAATAGTGTGTCCGATTACAACAAATGTCAACCCTGCAGCTGAAATTTTAAGAATTCATCTTAAGAAATCGCAATTACCCAAATTGAGTGATGTGCTTGTTGACCAGCCTAGAGCCATAGACTACAAGCGTTTTAAAAAATGGCTTGGAAAATTGAATACAGAACAGACAATACAACTCAAGGCAAATTTGAAGGTTGTCCTTGATCTTTAAAAAATGTGCTAAGTCAGTAAGAGTATCCTATGAATAAAGTAGATTATTGAAAGTATTAAATAGCATAAATCCTTTGAAAGTGATAGATAAGTGTTTAATTATTCTTTCATCTCTGCAAGATTTTGTTTGGCTTTACACAAATAATTTAGTCTTTGCCACTATTCGAAGGCTGTGCCTGTCTCCCATTTCAGTAATTTAAAGTTGCATGAGTTTGAGGTTTTCTTTACCCCCACCATTCGCAATACTCATTCGCTTCCCCCTCACTCATTTTCCTGCAACTTAGAGATCGCTTCAAACTCTTCGGTTAGTTTATAGCTCAATCTTTCATAGATAGCATAGTGTTTCATATACACCTGGTGCACCTGCTTTTTAGGTGTGAATGTGTCCGGTAGTTTTATGGTTTGTGCAGCTTCGTCAAGGTTTTTAAAAATGCCTGCTTTGGTAGCGCTTAACAGGAAGGCACCTACCGCTACACTATCTTTTTTGAAGTGGGTATTTACCGGTTTATTAAAAATATCTGCAATCATTTTTGTCCAGAAAGGTGAGGTAGCAAACCTGCCGTTCACGCACAAACTTTCAATGCTGCGGTGCTCTTCCAAAGTTTTGCCAATGCTGTAAATGGCATACAGTATTCCCTCAATGGTGGCCCGTACAAAATGTTGTTTTTCGTGTTTGATGTTTATGCCAAAATACACACCTTTTGCATTGGCATTCCAGATAGGAGCCCTTTCGCCTTGCAGATAGGGTAAAAAGATAAGACCTGAAGAGCCGGGCGAAACTTTTGCCGCATCTGCTATCAGGCTTTCGAGGCAATCATCCAGGTCGTACGCTCTTTTAAAATCGCCGAATTGCCTGGCAAACCATTCAAATACAGCGCCGCCATTGTTGGTAGGGCCGCCCGATACATAATTGCCTTCGGTAATGAGGTAGTTAAAAAACCGTTGCTTTTCATCGCGTAATACTTTCTTACCCATCACCCTGACTGCACCACTGTCTTCAATGGTGATGGTAGCCTTTCCTTCACCCCAAATACCACCACCCAATGTGGCCAAACAACCATCACTTGAACCAACAATAATGTTTGCCTTTGGCGATAAGCCCAGCGATGCCTGGTATTCTTTCTTCAGCTTTGCATCAGCATAAAAAACAGGTACAAGCGTGGGCAGTTGCTCCGCATGAATGCCCGCATGTTGCAGCGCCGCAGGCTCCCATTGTAACGTATGAATGTTTAGCAGGCCGGTGGCACTTGCAAGGCTGTAGTCCATAACATATTCACCGGTTAGCTGGTGAATGATGTACGACTTAATGGACAAAAATTTCTGCGCCTGTTTAAAGCGTTCTTCATCATTATTTTTTATCCACGTTATTTTATTCAATGGCGACATGGGATGTATGGGAGTGCCCGTAGCATTATATAAAACCACTCCCAGTGTTGACGATTTTAATTCATCAGCTTCGGCCTTGGCCCTGTTATCGGACCATACAATAGCATTGCCTAAAGGCACACCATATTTATCAACCATTAAAACACTATGCATTGCAGAGCTAAAACAAATAGAGGTAACCTTAAACTTGCGTGGATATATTTTATCGTTCAAAAAATTCTTGAGCACATACAGCATGGTGATGAAAATTTGCTCGGGATCCTGCTCGCTGTAATCGGGACGTGTTTGAAAAGTAGGATACGATCCTTTGTTTGATCCAAGCTCGTTGCCATTGCTGTCGAAGGCCGAAACTTTTACAGCAGCAGTGCCAAGGTCGATGGTAATAAAACAATCCATAGTGGTTTGTATTAGGGGTTAATAAGATTTTTTTTTCTGAATTCGCGTGGTGTATAACCGGTTAGTTTTTTAAAAGTGGTAGCAAAATGTTGTGAGGAATAAAAGCCCACGTTCAATGCAATGTCTGTAACAAGAACATCGGGCCGTTTCAACAACTTCAATGCTTCTGAAATACGAATATTAATAAGGTAGTTTAAAGGCGAAAAGCCCGTGTAGCTTTTAACCTTTTCTGAAAAAGCAGTATTACCCAGCCCCATTAGCGCACCCATTTCTTCTACGGTCCATTGATGGGCAAGGTTTTTACGCAAGGTTTGCTCGAGTAATAAAAAGCTTTGCGGGAAGTTTCGGCTTAAATTATTTTGCCGGGAAAGCTGCCTCGCTATCAAAATAAACAACTCGTCTATAACCTGGTTAATGCGGGTGATGTAGCCAATCTCCTGGTTAAAAATTTCGTTGGCTGCTCTTTGAAACAAGATGCCTGCTTCTTTTTGATTGGACAAAACCGGCAGCTTATTCAACAAAAGTATCCTGGCAATAGCGCCGGCTTCGTTGCTATATAAACCACTCCAGGTACCTATTAACGGCAGCCCTTCGTTTATAAATTCTTCCAAACGTATATGAAGCCACGTAACTGTTCCAATGTGCATGATGTCTTTTTCGCCACCCAACATTTGGCCCGGCAAAACAATAGCAAGATCGCCGGGGTACAATACGTAATGCTGGTCATGAATAATCCATTCAAACTTGCCTTCAATTATAAAATAAAAACGAAGTGGTTCGGTAGCAAATGCCTTTAATGAGTCGAAGCGGATGGTAGTGTTT